>CBDTUV010000039.1:0-14031 GCA_965363575.1 uncultured Pseudorhodobacter sp.
TGGGTGTCCACGTCTTGCGCGGTCATGGTTTCCGCAAGCGTTTTCAACGCCGCATCCGGCCCAGAAACCACACACAATCCCGGCGCATTGACCGATGCCATATCCAGCGCGTCCGTTAACAGCGGGCGCACTTGGGCGGCATCCAGCGGGATCGCCAACATCCCCCCCGCCGGAACCGTGTCAAACAAAGTGCCGCGCAGGTGGATCAGGCCGATGCAATCCGCAAACGACAGCACACCCGCCAAACAGGCCGCCGTGTTTTCGCCCATCGAATGGCCGACAAGGGCGTGCGGCTGCACACCCCAAGATTGGTACAGCTTGGCCAGCGCGTATTCGGTGATCATGATCAGCGGCAGTTGGACCGATGGTTTTTTCAATGCCTCATTCGCGCCCGCCTCGGCACCTGCTTGGGGCAACCACAAAGCGCGGATGTCATAGTCGAGTTTGGGTTGCAGAATGTCCAACCCCCGGTCCATCCAATCGGCAAATTCGGGTTCGGTGTGATACAGATCGCGGGCCATGCCTGCGTATTGCGCACCGCCACCGGGGAACATGAAGACCACATCGGGGCTGCCCAGAAGGTCATGGTTGAAAACGCGGCGGGAGTCTTTGCTGTCCAAAAGATCGGCAGCGGCGGCGTGGCTTTCGGCCACAATAATGCGGCGTTTGTCAAAGGCGCGCCGACCCTCTTTCAAGGTCCACGCCACATCGGCCAAGGGTTGATCGGGATGGGCGCGCAGATGGGCGGCAAGGTTTTTGGCTTGGCCGTCCAGCGCCGATTTGGATTTCGCCGACAGCACCAGCAGTTGAAACGGCCAATCGCTTTGCGCGGACGCCGCGCGCGCCGGCGCTTCTTGCAGCACCACATGCGCGTTGGTGCCACCCACACCCAAGGAGTTTACACCCGCGCGGCGCGGCCCTTTGCGGCGGGTCCAATCGGTCAGCCGGTCATTAACCCGGAACGGGCTGTTTTCAAAATCAATCGCCGGGTTGGGTGTGGTGTAGTTCAGGCTGGGCGGCATTTGGCCGTGGTGCAGCGCAAGGCTGGCCTTGATCAGGCTGGCAACCCCTGCCGCCGTATCCAGATGGCCGATATTGGTTTTGACCGACCCGATGCGGCAAAAGCCTTGCTCCTCGGTCGTCTCGGCAAACGCCTCGGTCAAGGCGGCGACCTCTATCGGGTCGCCAAGGAAGGTGCCGGTGCCGTGACATTCGATATAGTCGATGGTGTCGGCGGTCACGCCTGCAATGGCTTGCGCCTCGGCAACCGCGCGGGCCTGACCATCGACGGACGGGGCGAGGTACCCGGCCTTGGCGGACCCATCGTTGTTGACAGCCGACCCTTTGATGATCGCCCAGATATG
Source organism: uncultured Pseudorhodobacter sp. (assembly GCA_965363575.1). GTDB lineage: Bacteria > Pseudomonadota > Alphaproteobacteria > Rhodobacterales > Rhodobacteraceae > Pseudorhodobacter. Next base: position 1,365 of record CBDTUV010000039.1, read on the forward strand.
GTCGCCGTCACGCACAGCATCAACCGCGCGGCGCAGCACGACCACGCCTGCACCCGACCCGAACACCGTGCCTTGCGCACTGGCATCAAAAGCATGGCAATGACCATCAGGCGACAGAATTTCGCCGTCGTTAAAAATATAACCCCGCCCTTGCGGCAGTTCGATCGTGACACCGCCTGCCAGCGCCATGTCACACTCGCCCATCAGCAAGGCTTGGCACGCGTAATGCACGGCGACCAAGGACGTGGAACAGGCGGTTTGGACGTTGATCGACGGACCCTTGAGGTCAAAGATATGGCTGACGCGGGTGGTCAGGAAATCCTTGTCATTGCCGGTGTGACGCAGCAAAAACATGCCGGTGTTTTCGACAAGATCCGGGTTGGAGCACAGGTTGAAATAGAAATAACTGCCCATTCCACAGCCGCCATACACGCCGACCGTGCCGGGAAAGGTTTCGGGCGGATGGCCTGCATCCTCCAACGCTTCCCACGCGACCTCTAGGAATTGGCGATGCTGGGGGTCAAGGATCGCGGCCTCTTTTGGGGAAAAGCCAAAAAATTCAGCGTCAAACTGGTCGAAATTATCCAAAGGGGCCGCGGCGGGGACATAGTTGCGGTGCCGCATCCGGGCGGGGGCTTCGCCTGCGGCCAACAGCTCCCTTTCCGTCAGATGGCGGATGCTTTCAACGCCGGCGGCCAGATTAGACCAGTATTGTGCAACAGTCGCCGCACCCGGAAGATGCGCCGCCATGCCAACAATCGCGATATCATTCTCGCCAAGGTCTGTCTGGTTCGTCCCGTCTGCCATAGCGCGTGCCTTTGGCCCCTTCTCTTGGTCAATCACAGCCTCTGCTCAACAATATGATTGATTAAACCAACAATTCTATGAGGTGGAAACTAGCGCATACCGCGTTGATTTAATACCCATTATGGGGCTATGCGGGATCAGTGCGCAAGCAGGGACAATGCCACGGTGTTGCCGCAGTCCTGCCGTTTTACCCGCCAGAAAATGGCGCGAAACGCCGAGTTTGCTGAGATGCTGAGGCACATCGCCGTGCCATTGTATTAAATCGGGAAACAATAAGCCCGACACAAAGATGGTCTGATGCGAATCATTCCGGCGACGAACAGCCGTCAAAGAATGGTGCGCGGGCCTGCGCCAGTGGCCAAACCGGCCTTCCATTTGGCAGCGCTGTCTTTTTCACGCTGGATCACCAGATTTTCGGCATAGCCCATCAATGCGCCCGCCATCAGCCACGAAAACGGGATCAAGGTCGCATTGGGCAAAAGGTCGGCAAGGTTGGCCGCATAGATCAGGGCAACCCCGCACGCAAAGGGGGAAAACGCGGCGGAGCGCTGGAGCAGCGCTTCGCGCCCCAGATAGACCAGCGGCAAGATCAGCAAGCCGAATTCGCAGATATAGCCAAGCCAACCGAGCGTGCCCAAAACAATAATCCATTGGCCATCGGGAATGGTCAGGATGGTCCCGGTAATCGGATCCCGGATCAGGTTGCGGCCATAGCCCCCCCACCCAAAGAACGGCTTGAGGGAGGCACGCTCCAACAACTCTTCCTCGTTCATGATCCGGAAGTTGAGGGATTGATGACGCTCGGGGCTGATCGCCATTGCGTAATCCAGAATGGTATCAAGCGGGATCAGATGCGCGCCGCGCAACAGCGGGTAGGTGATAACCACGACCGCCAAAGCCGCTGCCAGCAGCAATTGCCAGCGCCGCCCAATGAACAAGATGATTGGTATCAGGCCCAGCGCATAGACCATCGGCCCCACGCTTTTGCAGACATAGAGCAAAAGCATGAGATAGAGGAAAATCACCGTATTGCGCGGGCGGTCTTTGGCCTCGCTTGTGCGCAGAACAATCAGCGCGGACATCGCCGCCATCAGCGCGAAAAACGCGACCCACAACCCGTGCGGCATGAACACCATCGGGCGAAAACCGTTGCCACGCATGCTTTGCGTAAAGTCATGTTGGAAAAAGCCGTAAACCCAGACGTTGATCTGCGGTGACAGGCGAACTTCCAGCAACATCGGCAGCGAATAGATGAGCCCTGCAGCGACCAAAGCCCCGACAATCGCCTTAAATGCCGCCTCGGTGCGCAGTAAATGGCGGGCCAGAAAGAACGGGACTAGGGCGATAAACTGATAGCTGACCGCAGCAAACGAGTCGTATAGCCTGAGTGCCGGAATATCGCCCGCGACAATCGGGATGGGGTCAGGGTTGGTCAAGACCGTGATAAACGGGCTGGCAACATAAAGCACAATCAGCATACGCCCAACCACGAAGCGTGGAAAAAAGCTGATCTTTTCATGCAGCACCCAGATGGTCAGTGCCAAAGCAGACAGATTCGCGATGGCGAATTTGTCCATGTCCGGCACAGCCGGCAGGTTGATATTGGCAAGCGGCGGCAAGACCATATAGGCGGCAAGGATGGACCAGATCAGTGCTTTTTCGCGTGGCAAGCGCTGAAACAGCACTGTCGCCATGACAGGCCAGATTAACAGCATCAGATAGGCCAGTGCGTTGGGCATCGCGGTGACAATGTTCCTTTGGCGGCACGTGGATGTTGCATCGGGCCGCAAGATTTGGGGCAAGATTACCACGCAAGGGCGCGTCACACTATCCAGCGCCAGCCATGCGCGGCCCAAGTGTTGCGCGCCGGCCCTGACTTTTTGCGGAAGGACATTGTGACCGACAATGTGAAATTTACTTAATCTACTGAAACAGAATGTTTAATTTTTGTTTCAAACTCAACTTATTTGGTGATTTGGAAACAGAGTTTTTCGCAATTGCCCTGCGCATCAGACCTTCGCAACAAGGGTGGTTCCGTGCTAGACATCAGCGATAATCAGTCAAGGCCTGCCTTTATGCACTTTGTTTTCGGAAGCACAAACATCGCGATTACGCATTCCGATTCAACGTTGGCATTGGCAGAGGTGGCGGGGCATTTAAAAGATGGACGTGGTTTTGCGCTGGCGACCCTTAACTTGGATCACCTTGTAAAGCTGCGGACGAATGCTGCGTTTCGCATGTCCTATGCTGCGCAAGAGATCGTGGTGGCCGATGGAAACCCGATTGTCTGGCTGTCACGTTTGGCGCGCATTCCAGTGTCTTTGGTGACTGGGTCGGATTTGGTGACGCCGTTGGTAAATTTGGCGACCGAATTGGGGCGGCCTGTGGTGCTTTTCGGCAGCTGTGATCCTGCATTGGCGGGGGCAGAAGTCGCTTTGCGCGCGCAGGTGCCAGGGATCGTGATCGTGCACACCATAGCGCCCGCCTATGACTTTGACCCAACGGGCCCGGCGGCAAAAGCCATACTCGCCCAGATTGCCGCGGTGGGTCCATGCTTGTGCCTGGTTGCGCTGGGAGCCCCAAAACAAGAACAATTTGCAGCACTTGGCCGCAGCCTTGCACCGCAGGCAGGGTTTGCAAGTATAGGTGCGGGCTTGGATTTTCTGTCAGGCCACCAACAGCGCGCCCCCGATTGGACCCGCCGTTTTGCCATGGAATGGCTGTGGCGTACTGTGCAAAGCCCAAAGCGGATGGTGCCGCGCTATCTGGGATGTGCCGCGATTTTGCCGGGGCAAGCGTGGCGGGCGTGGCGGATGCGGGACGAGGGTCATTTGTATTCGATCAAGGCGCTGCGTTTGCGCCGTATCCGCCCCCACCAATAACCCAATACGCCTTGCGCCTCGGGTAATTTGCCCAGTACGGAAAATGCTGCCCCCACAAACCCCATCTGCAAGGCAAGCCGCATCACTTGCAACGGCCAGACGGCCAGCAGTAAAAACCCGGCGGGATGAACGGCTCCCAAGATCAAAGCCACCACCGGCACCCCAAAGCCCCAAATCAGCGCGCGGCGGGTTTCCTGATCCCAATGGCGCGCGGGCGATGCGCCGTGGAGTGCCGCCCCTTCGGCATAGGCGTGGCCCGCGCGGCGGCTACGGTTCCACCATTGCGAAAACCGGGTCATGGCCGCGTCATGCAAGGTCATTTCCGCATCAATCCGCCAAATCCGCCCGCCGTTCTGGGCAAGTCGCAAACACAATTCCGGCTCTTCGCCGGCGATCAGATCGTCACGATAGCCGTTCACCGCGCGCACCGCATCGGTCCGCATCAAGGCATCGCCACCACAGGCTTTTGCCGGGCCGATGGGGGTGTTCCATTCGCGGTCGCACAGGCGGTTATAGATCGATGCATCCGGAAAGCGTTCGCGCCGCCTGCCGCAAATCACCGCAGCGTCCGGGTGGCTGTCGGCAAAAGCAAGCGCTGTGGTGATCCAATCCGGCTGCACCCTGCAATCACCATCCACAAACTGTACAAACGGGGCCTGCACTTTGGCCAACCCCGCATTGCGCGCCCGCGCGGCGGTAAAGGGTTGCGCCATATCCAGACGCACAACGATTGCCCCCAAACCTGCGGCGACATCGACACTGCCATCATTCGACCCGCTGTCCACATAAATTACCCGCGACACCTGAGGCACCAACGAGATGATGCAAGACCGCAGCCGCGCCCCTTCATTGCGGCCAATCACAACGGCATCGACGTGGGAAGGGTCACTTTGGCGCGGGGATGAGGGCATTCAGGGCGGTCCTGTACGAAATCTGGCCCAATCATACGACCCGTGGCACGCGTTGACTATGCCTTTCCGCGGGCCAGATTTGGGGGGCTTGGGCTGCCCTGCAAAAGGCCCAGATCGCTTTCAATTCAAAGACTAATCTGATAGAAATGAGGTGTCGGGTGGGGGCGTGGGCGAATCTGACTGACCTGTGCCATTTCGCACTTAGCAGAACATGACGTCCTGAAATTTTGCCTGCTGCATAGTGGGTGCCTATGTGTGTAATCGTCCCGATCGGCCAGTGTCGCGCCGGGCAGCAGGAGCCTGATTTCGTATGGCCAACCACGATATCTTGTTGTCATCTGCCGATAAGGCAGAGGATTTGGGACAGGCGCCGATGGATGAGGAAAACTTTCGGAAAATGGCAGAAGATGTCAAACGCCCCAGGGCGACAGATGTGTCGCTGTTCCGCCAATCAAGCGCAGCGGCACATCCGCCCCACGCCGCTCCCGAAGGATCACGTGCTTTAACTGTGTCGCCTCGCGACCTGCTGCAGACCAACCCTGACCGGGTTTGGGAATCGCTCAGTGCCGTGGCCTTGGATGCGGCCAAACTAAATGGAAAAGGTCTGTTCACCAATCCGGAACAATCCAGATCGGCGGGCTATTTTGACATCCTGCGCACCCGTTTGCTGCAGGCGATGCAAGAACGCGGCTGGACCAAGATTGCCATCACCTCGCCCACCCATGGGTGCGGGAAAACATTTGTCGCGGCCAACCTTGCGCTTAGCCTTGCGCGCCGCCCGTCCAGCCGCACCGTGCTGCTGGATCTGGAGCTGCGCCAACCGGGTTTGGCGAAACTGTTGGGCCTGCAAGATATTGGCCCGATCCGTGATTTTTTGACCAGCGATCAGCCGCTTGAAAGCCATTTTCGGCGCGTCGGTCGCACGCTTGCATTGGGGCTGAATTCCACCCCGATGGCTGATGCTGCCGAAACGCTGCAAGAACCGTCTACCGCGCAGTCCTTGGCCGCGATGATGGCGCAGTTGGAACCGGATATGGTGATTATTGATGCGCCGCCAGTGCTGGTAAACGATGACGTGCTTGCCTTGCTGCCGCAGGTGGATGCAGTTTTGCTGGTGGTTGATGGCACCAAAACCACCGCCGAAGAGGTGCGCGCCTGTGAGCGTTTGTTCGCAGATCGCTGCCCATTGATGGGCGTCGTGCTGAACAGGGCGCAAGACCGCAGTTTGCGCCGCTACCGCTATGGTAACAAGTGACAGGACGAGTGTATGGGCCAGATCCAAAGCATTGATGAATTTATCGGATTATTGTTGCGCCGCCGCCTGCTGATCGGGGCCGTCACCGTGTTCGGCATTGTCATGACCTTGCTGTATGTCATGTCAAAACCGGATGTGTTTTCAAGCACGGCGGTTATTCAGGTGCAAAGCCCAACAGTGGCTAACCCAGATGCCGCAACCACCACCCAGCGGGACAATTCGGCACAACGTTTGCAGGCGATCCAGCAACGGCTGACCACCCGTGACGCGATGCTTGCGGTGATTGAACGCCATGGCCTGTATCAAAACCTTCCGCTGTCTGATGACGAAAAGGTATACTTGCTGCGGATTTCCTTGCGGTTTGAAACGGTGGCCAGCGCGGCTGCCTCTGGGTTTGGCCAACCCAACGAAGTGTCCGCTTTGCTGATCACAGCCGATGCCGCGACACGGGCGCAAGCGGCGCGGGTGGCCAATGATTTTGCCCAAGGCATTTTGGATGCGGGTGCCAACAACCAGATGGATCGCGCGCGTGAAGCGCTGGCTTTTTACCGTGAGGAAGAGACAAAGTTGAAAGCGCAGCTTGATGCGCTTGCCGCCGAATTTACCGCCTATCAGTCAGAAAACCGTGACGCCGTGCCTGCGCAGCGCGACCTGTTGCGCACCGAACTTACCACACTAGAAACTGAATTGCGCAGCCTTGACCAAGCGCTGGTCGCCGCCCGAAATGAGCGTGAAGTGATCGAACGCAAATCCACCCTGCGGGCCACAGATCGTCGGCAGTTGGACAATCTGATCCAACAGATCGACACTTTGTCTGCGCAAGGCAAAGCTTTGGAGGATCGACGCGCCGAAATTCTGGGCACGCTGGCCAAAGCCCAAGATGTAGACCGCGCGATGGATGATTACGAGCGCACGTTGGCCCAGTTGCAAAGCCAATACGAGGTGGTGACCCGCCGCAGCGCCGATGCCGAGACGGACTCCAAGTTGCAAGACCGCCAACAAGGCGAGACTTTTACATTGCTGGAACGTGGCGCCGAAGCGGATTATCCGATCAGCGGCGGGCGGCGCAAACTGGCGCTCGTCGGGGCTGTGGCCAGCCTGACGCTTGGGGTGATTGTGGCCTTCGCGCTTGACCATCTTCGCCCCGTTTTGCGGACGCGCAGCCAGTTGGAGCGTGAATTGGATTTGCAGCCCATCGTTGTGATCCCCGAACTCAGACCCGCAGGCCTGTCTTTGCGTCAAAGGTTAATGCACGACCTGCCATCGCTGTCCGATCTTTCACGCCGCCTGCCTGACACGGCGATATCCGGCCAAGGCACGATTAACCCGCAACTGGGCATGGTGCAGACTGTGCTGGGTGGTTTGATGGTGATCTTGTTGGTGGGCGTGGCCGTGGCGATGACCTAAAGCGTTTTGCCCCGCTCGGCTATGCAAAATTAAGTCCAAAATGCTGTGATACGCGGCCCAACGCCCCGAACCAAAAAGCCCGCACCGATCGCTCGGCGCGGGCTTTTGGTAGCTTAAACCAATCTTAGAACCCTGTGCATTTCATCACAACGCCCACCGTGCGCTTCAACACTTTAAGGTCCGTGATCAACGACATTTCGGCCTCGTAAGCCTCGTCATAAGCCGCGCGCGCCTTAAACGTGGTGTCGTTGCGACCATCGGTTTGCCAAAAGCCCGAGATCCCAGGGCGTAGTCGATAATAAGCCATGCTGGGGTAGATTGCCTGTTGGCTCAGCATGATGGGGCGAGGGCCAACGAGGCTCATCTCACCCATCAACACGTTCCAAAGCTGTGGCAACTCATCCAGCGAGGATTTGCGCAAGAATTGACCAAATGGCGTAATTCGAGGATCGCATTTCAGCTTTTGGGTCGTTTCCCATTCGACTCGCGCATGGGGGTTGGCCGCGAGATAATCGGCCATACGCTCGTCAGCATCGCTGACCATGCTGCGCAATTTCCACATACGAAAATGACGCCCATCCATGCCAACGCGAAGCTGCGTGTAAAGCGCGCTGCCGCCATCGCGCCGCACGCACAGCGCCAGCCCCAAGACAAGTGGTGCCACAATCGGTGCAGCAAGCACGACAGCCGCAACATCAAGTACACGCTTGAACACTCTGCGGTACATCCCCACTGGATTGGATTGAATTCTCTGGTGCTTGGGACCAGCACCCATAGACGTGTAAGGGCGCTTATTCGCATCAGCACCGTTTACGGTTAAGCTAGGAAAAATTAATGACATTGTTACACTTTCCAACACAATAATGCGGGCAAAGCTGTCTTGGCCGACCCTAAAACAATACGCACAACACGCTTTGTGGACAGAAACTCCACGACCTTGCCTTTAAATAGACTTGTAAAGCAGACCATCACTCACACTCGGAAGTTACGCCCCCAGTTACTATTTTATCTTATTTTTCTGGGCAATGGCGAGGGCTGAACCGCCTGCTCCGCCATAATTTGGGCAAAATCTGTCCAAAAGCTGAACACAATTTCGACACTTAAAACCTGTAGTTGTGCGTCCATTTTTCAAATATCGTGCAGGGTGCGGACGCCGGCCCTGTTAACCTTTTTATGATTCGGGCATAAAAAAAGCCGGGCGATGTTCGGTTTCGAAAGTTAACGCTGACGATTGGCAATCCGCGTTACAAAATGGCGATGAGCCACTGTTTCCAAATAGCTCGCAATCAAGCAAATCTGCTTAGCGATACTCAGGTGACAATTTGGCCGACACCTGGCGGCTCTTTACCTTTTCGCGGCTCAGCGCGACCGCAATGAACGCGACCGCACCCAGCGTTCCCATCACAGGATACATGACCAAGGCCAACCAAAGTGGAAAGCCAAGTGAAAACGACCCTATGGTGGCAATAAGACCTGCAAGGATGCCCGAGCTCATTACACCAATGACCAATTTATCTCTCCTGCCAATTTGCTTCAGCTTTAAGAATGATAGTAACTTACCGGAGGTTGATTTTCCGGCGGATTAGCGATGGTTGACCCGAAAATGTGTCAATTGTCAGGCGAAATCATAGCCATCGCAGAACAGAGGAGATATTTCACTCGAACTGTTACTGTTCAGAGACAAGTTTTCACGCACCACTTACCGTACTGCTCGTTTATGAACAAATAATTAACGAGGGTTTGCACCAGCACCGTTGCGCCGTAAACCCTAAATATAGCCAAAAAACAAGGCGTCACCGTGAAAATCGCATATCTCGTCAACACCTATCCGCGCGCCTCTCATACCTTCATTCGGCGTGAAATTAGGGCGTTGGAACGGCGCGGGTTGCACGTCCACCGCTTTGCGATGCGCTCGGAACGGGCCAGTTTGGTGGACCCGGCGGATTTGGCCGAGGATGATGTGACCGAACATGTTTTGCACATGCCCAAGGGTCGTTTGGTCGCCGCGGCCCTGCGGTGGATGTTTTCCCATCCCACGCAAACCGCCACGGCTGCGGGCGCGGCCCTGCGTTGCGGGGCGCGTGGTGCGGGTGGCACTGCGGGGACAGGCGGTCGTTTGCGGCATTTGATTTATATGGTTGAGGCCGCCTATATCGCCCAGCGCTGTGCTGCCTTGAAAATTGACCATCTACACGCTCATTTTGGCACCAATTCGGCCACCGTCGCCATGCTGGCCCATCTGCTTGGTGGGCCGCGCTACAGTTTTACCGTGCATGGACCCGAGGAGTTTGACGCGCCTGTCGCCTTGGCCTTGGGCGAAAAGATGCAGCATGCCGCCTTTACCGTCGCGATCAGCAGTTTTGGCCGCAGCCAGCTGTACCGTTGGGCCGCCCTAGCCGATTGGAAAAAGCTGAACGTGGTGCATTGCGGGATTGAGCCTGAGCAATTCCCAACCCCCAACGCGCCCCCTACGGGTGGCCCGCATCTGGTCGCGATTGGCCGGTTGTCAGAACAAAAAGGCTTTTCCTTGCTGATCGAGGCCGTGTCTTTGACGGTCGCAACTCATCCCGACCTGCGCCTAACCCTTGTCGGTGACGGCCCCATGCGCCCCGAGATTGAAGCGCTGATTGCTGCGAACGGTCTATCGCGCCACATCACCTTGGCGGGTTGGCAAGATGAGGTGGGGGTGAAACACGCCTTGGCTGCGGCCCAAGCGCTGATCCTGCCGTCCTTTGCCGAAGGGCTGCCGATGGTGGTGATGGAGGCGATGGCCGCTGGTCGGCCCGTGATTGCCACAGCGATTGCAGGTGTGCCGGAATTGGTCGTGGCAGGCGAAACCGGTTGGATCGTGCCTGCAGGCGATGCGGTGGCGCTGGCCGAGGCAATTGCCGCCTTGGCCCGCACGCCCCCCGACGCGCTGGCCGCAATGGGTAAAGCGGCCCGTACCCGCGTGTTTGAACGCCATGACATAGATATAGAAGCGGCAAAGCTGGCAGGGCTAATTTCGGGCCTGATCACAGATCACACGCCTTAACGCCCGCGCACCCACTCCGTGCCGCCCCGCCGCGCCTTAACGACCACCGATACGGCGGCATAAACGGTAAAACCCACAGGATCGCGCAACGCTCGGGCCAGCAACCCCATCGCGCCCAGCCGTTGTTTCCCCTCACGCGCCAGAATTTGCGGGTAATGGTCTGCAATTTCGGCCACACCTGCATCTTGTCTGCGGCGCACGCGCACAAGGGCTGCAAACCCTTCGATCATCGGCCAGCTATAGGTGGCCTTGCAGCCAATCCTCTCGGCAGGGGCAAATTGCAGGCGCACAAAGGTATCGTCGGAAATCAGCTTTGGAAACGCGCCCCAACGTGCGCGCCCCGCCGCATTGACCGCAAACAGCCCGTAACCGGGCGCGGCCGAGGTGGCAAAGGGCAGCGATTGCCAAAACCGGGCATAGGCGCGGGTCACCGCCGATTTGGCGCGCGGAATTTCGGCCTGCCCTGACGCATAGCGCGCAGCATCAACCGACAGCGCCCGCACGATCTGCGCCATCAGGGCCGGGCTGACATTCACATCGGCGTCCAGATAGGCCCGCATGTCACCGCGCGCCACGCTGTCACCTGCGTTCAGTGCCGCGATCTTGCCGCCCTCGGCCCGGTTCAACACGGTCAAGCGCCAGCCTGCGGCCTTGGCCACCGCCTCAAACGCCCGCGCGCGGGCAACGGTGTCATCGCGGCAGCCGTTGGCAACCACAATCACCTCGGCCCCGCCGGGGACGGGGGCGGACGCAAACAGCGCGTCAAGGCACGGACCGATATAACCCGCCTCATTGCTGGCGGGGATAATGACGCTCAGCACGTTTTGCACCCATGCGCGAGGGCTTGCCAGCGCGGATTGTCATCGCCCAAATGCCGCAAACCGCCCCAACTGCCCCATTTGTTCGGCGCATATATATCAACAAAGGCGTTAAAGGGGGCTGGCGTCAGCGCCGCCCAACCTTCAAGCAGCCGATCATAAAGCACACCCATTTGGGGCGCGTAATTCAAGTGGTGGAAAAAGGCTGTCACGTCGTCATCATCCAACAGCCTGCCACTTGCGACCACATGGGTGCCGCCTTCATACATCATCAAATCCAACCCGTTTTGTTTGGCGATGTCGGCGTGGTAGGGTAAAACCTCGGTCAGCAGCGCCACCAAACTATCGCTGGTTTGCCCCGTGACAAAACCGTTTTCCAGTTCAACAGCCGCGCGGTCTGTAGCCATGTCAAAGCGGTGCTTGGCCATATAGTCAACCTTCGCCGTTCCGGTCAGGCTTTGCTGGTCCGCCTCTGCCAGCGCTTGATTGCGGCTTTGTGCAATCCAACCAAGCAGCACATCGGCCTTGTCATCGGTGCCAAGCCCTGCGGCAAAATACCCCGTCACGGCATAGGCATCAAAGCTGTCGCGCGGGGGCCTGCGCCCTTCGGCGACAACCAAAGGCGCGTTCAGTATCTGATCTTCCAACCCCATCCAGCCGGTTTGGGTGGCGATCACGCGGGTCAGCCGATCCTTGGCCGTATCGCCAAAAACCTCGGCCCAAATATCGGCCACTTCGGCGGCGCGCAGGGCGTAATACTGGACCCAACAGTCGCGAGCATTCCAACGCGCGCGGCACTCTGCATCGGCCCAACCCGCCTGATCAAACTGCCAATTCCACATCTCGTTTGAATATTCGACCTGCGTCTTTAACGCCGGCACCAGCCCGTCTCGTACCGCAACCGCATAGCTGCGCACCAGCGCATCCTCGGCCAGATGGGGAATGGTAAACCACGGATCGGCGCGCAACTCATTGGCCAGCGCGACCATCACCTCTATCGGGACACCGTGGATGGCCCAGCTGTAATCTTGCTGTTTCGGGCGGTCGTCCAGCCGCGCCAGTTTGGAATTATTCGTCTCCATCCAATCCATAAAGCGCAGGCCCTTGGCCCCGCTAATGCGCGCCAACCAATCGGGGTTAAACAGCGCACCCGCATCATAGGCCGCCACCCGATCTGCCCGCACGACCGAGATATCGCGGATCGGGTCTACGCTATCCAACGCCTGCAAGGTCAGCATAACGCTGCCCGGCCCCGGCGTGTAGTCAAAGGTGATCTGGCCGGGTGTGGCCTCAATCCCCTCGGCCCGGCCACCAATTTGCACGCTGCCTTTGCCCGCATAGCGCAGCACATAGCGCCCTGCGACCATGCCCGAATCTTCTGGCAAATCGGTAAGGATCAACGTCGAAATGCCTGTCACATTGGCGGGCAATGCAATCGGCCACCCGTGCGCATCCAGATACCCGCCCGCCCGCAACGCGTCATATTCCATGCCGCCCCATTGGCCGTTCAGGCTGCCAATCCACGGACGCGCGGTTTTCATCACATCCAAAAA
>CBDTUV010000040.1:0-13912 GCA_965363575.1 uncultured Pseudorhodobacter sp.
TCTCGGCGACGCCGGCACCGGTGACGGACCCGAGGTTGTGATACCACCAATCAATACGCTCGCCGGGTTTGCGGTAATCGGGGGTCCAGCCGAAATCAGCGGGGTAGATGTCGGTGGTGAGGCGGTGTTCAAAGCCGTGCATCTGGTCGGGGCCGACAAAGTGCATTTTGCCCGACAGCGTACATTCATAGCCTGCACGGCGCAGGTGGTGGGTGAAACACGGGATATCAGACTGAAATTCGGCGGCATTGTCGTAGACGCGGGTGCGAGAGGGCAGTTGGCCCGACATGAAGCTGGCACGCCCCGGAGCGCAGAGCGGCGAACCGGTATAGGCATTGGCAAAGCGCACGGATTGTTCGCTGAGTTTGCGCAGGTTGGGCGCGTGAAGCCAACCCGCGGGGCCATCGGGAAAGAGGGTGCCGTTGAGTTGGTCGACCATCAAGATAAGGATGTTTGGTTTGGTCATGGCGCTCTCCTTTTTCTACGCTCGGCTTTTGGCTTGCCTTTGCGGCTGTCTGCGCCTTTGATGGCCGCGATGGCAAGGGCGGTCTGTTCCTTTTGCGACCTGCATTCGGGGGGCAAAGACAGATAGGTATTTAGGCCAAGATGAAATTGGGGGCAGGCATGCAGGTGGTGACAGAATTTCCGTTTGAGGTGATGGTTGAGGAAGATGTGGGCATTGTGATGCCCGATGGCTGCCGCTTGTCAGCGCGGATTTGGCGGGCGGTGGGGGCGGGACCTGTGCCTGCGATATTGGAATATATCCCGTACCGCAAACGCGATGGGACGCGGGGGCGTGATGAGCGGATGCATCCGTATTTTGCGGGCCATGGCTATGCTGCGGTGCGGGTGGATATGCGGGGGAATGGCGACAGCGAAGGGTTGATGGCCGACGAGTATACCGCGCAAGAGTTGCAAGATGCCTGCGATGTGATTGCGTGGTTGGCCAAGCAGGAGTGGTGCTCGGGTTCGGTCGGGATGATGGGCAAAAGCTGGGGCGGGTTTAACTGTTTGCAGACCGCGTTTTTGCAGCCGCCTGCATTGAAGGCTGTGGTGACGGTGTGTTCCACGACCGACCGATTTGCCGATGATGTCCATTTCAAGGGCGGCTGTTTGCTGGGCGAGAATTTGGGCTGGGGGGCGGTGATGTTATCCTATTCCTCGCGCCCGGCGGACCCGATGTTGCGGGACGACTGGCGAGCGGATTGGTTGGCGCGGCTGGAGGCTGAGCCGTTTTTGGCACCGCGCTGGGCGGGACATCAGGCGCGGGATGCCTATTGGCAGCACGGGTCGATCTGTGAGGATTTTGACCGGATACAGGTGCCGGTGTTGAGCTTTTCGGGCTGGGCGGACAATTACATGAACACCTCGGCGCATTTGGTGCGGGGGGTGGCGGGGGCCAAGGCGATCATCGGGCCGTGGGTGCATCAATACCCGCATCAGGCGGTGCCTGGCCCCGCGATCGGGTTCTTGGATGAGGCGTTGCGCTGGTGGGATCGGTGGTTGAAAGGGGTGGCGAACGGGGCAGAGGATGACCCGGCGTACCGCGTTTGGATGCTGGACAGTGCGGCCCCAGATGCTTCTGCCGCGTACAGGCCGGGGCGTTGGGTGGCAGAGGCGGCTTTGCCACCCGCGCGCGTGCAAGAGGCGGTGTTGGCGCTGACGGCGGGCGGTGTGCTGGGCGGGGTGGGGGGCGCGTTGGGTACGGCCGTTTGCACCCGGCCCGACCTTGGGCTGAGCGCGGGTGAGTTTTTCCCGATGGGGTTGAATGCGGAAATGCCGGGGGATCAGGCGCGCGACGATGCGCTGTCGGTGTGTTTTGACGCAGCCGTGGTGGAGACGCCTTTGGCCATGCTGGGGGCGGCGCGGTTGCGGGTGCGGCTGCGCAGCGACCAGCCCCGCGCGTTTATTGTGGCGCGGCTGTGTGATGTGGCCCCCGATGGCACTTCGGTGCGGATTGCGCATGGCATTTTGAACCTGTGCCACCGCGACAGTATGGAACACCCCAGCCATTTGACCCCCGGCAAGGAAGTGCTGGCCGAGTTGGTGCTGGATGAGATGGCCTATTGCCTGGCACCGGGACATCATCTGCGGCTTGCCTTGTCCACCACCTATTGGCCGTTTATCTGGCCCAGCCCGCAGCCTGCCACCTTGACGCTGCTGGAGGGCAGTTTGCACTTGCCCGTGCATGAGGGCGTGGGCGCGGATGAATGGGTGCCGCCACCGCCAACCTCGGCCAAGCCGATCAACAGCCGTGCGTTGACACCCAGCCATGCGGCGCGGCGGGTTGAAACGGACTTGATCACGGGACGCGTGGCATTGGTGGTGGAAGATCGTTCGGGCCGGGTAGAGAATCTGGACCACGGCTTGATCATTGAGGAAAATATGAATGAGCGGTTTGAGGTGGACCCCGCCGACCCCGGCCATGCCGTCACGCGGATTGTCTGGGAACAGCATCAATCGCGCGGCGACTGGGCCATTCGTACCGATGCCGTGGCCGAAATGCGCGCCGAACCCGAAGCGCTGGTGTTTCACGCCACCTTGCGCGCTTGGGAAGGCGAAACACTTGTTTTTGAACGCGAGTTTAACGAGGCCGTGCCGCGCGACTTCATATAGCGCGACAGAAAAAATTGGTGCCAGCGGTTGTGGTTCGGGTTAGGGTGGCCTAAACGCGACACAGACTTGTATGCCTGCGACATTTTTTTCGCAGGCCAAGACACGCAAAACGCCGGCGAGGGCAAAGTAAATGTTGCCTGAATTGGTTTAAGCGGCTTTATTGACCGCACAGACAACAAAAAAACAGCTAATGCTGACCAGGGAGATACGTATGAAAGACGATCTAGCAAAACTGATTGACCGCATTGACGCGGCACGCCTAAGCCGCCGTGGCTTTATGGGTGGGGCTGCTGCCGTGGGCGCGTTGGCGACGATGGGCGCACCTGCCTTTGCCGCCGATCCGGTCAAGGGTGGTATTTTGAAGATGGGCCTTGGTGGCGGTGAAAGCACCAACAGCCTTGATCCGGCGCTGGCTGCCAGCCAAGTGCCATTCCACATTTGCCGCATTGTTGGCGAGCCACTGGTTGACGTCACTGCCGATGGTGACCTTGAAATGCGCATCGCAGAATCTGTCGAAAGCTCGGCCGATGCTGTGACATGGCGCTTTACCATCCGTGAGGGTGTGAAATTCCACAATGGCGAAACGCTGACCCCCGACGATGTTATGGCAACGATGGCGCGTCATTCGAACAAAGACAGCTCTTCCGGTGCGTTTGGCATCATGGAAGGCATCGCCAGCATGCGTGTTGATGGCAATGTGTTCGAGGTGACCTTGCAAACCGGCAACGCCGACTTGCCCTATTTGATGGCCGATTATCACCTGCAAATTCAGCCTGCCAGCAGTGCCGCAACGCCGGATGACGGGATTGGGTGTGGCGCCTATAAGATCGTCGTGAACGAGCCGGGTGTACGCCATACGTTTGAAAAGCATGCCGATTATTGGGACACCACGCGCGCCCATTATGACGGCGTGGACATCACGGTGATCAACGACGCAACCGCACGGATGGCCGCTGTGCAGTCGGGCCAAGTGCATATTGCCAACCGTGTGGAGCCAAAGGTCGCGAAACTGTTGTCACGCTCGCCGGGTCTTTCGGTGAAAAACGCGCCGGGCCGCGGGCATTACATCTTTATCATGCATTGCGATACGGCACCGTTTGACAATGCCGATCTGCGCAATGCGCTGAAACTGTCGATCAACCGTCAGGAAATGCTGGACAAAATCCTTGATGGCTATGGCTCGATTGGCAATGATACGCCGATCAACGCAGCCTATCCTTTGTTCACACCGCTAGAGCAGCGCACCTATGATCCGACGGCGGCAGCCGAGCTTTACAAAAAGTCCGGCCATGATGGCACGCCGATCATTCTGCGTGTTGCCGATGGTGCGTTCCCCGGTGCGGTGGATGCCGCAGCGTTGTTCCAGCAATCGGCAGCCGCTGCCGGTATCCCGTTGGAAATTAAGCGTGAGCCGAATGATGGTTATTGGTCCGAAGTGTGGAACAAGCAGCCATTCTGCGCCAGCTATTGGGGTGGCCGTCCGGTCCAAGACCAGATGTTTTCAACCGCGTACCTGTCAACCGCCGATTGGAACGACACCCGTTTCAAAGTTCCGGCATTTGACGAGTTGTTGCTGAAGGCACGTGCCGAACTTGACACAGCAAAGCGTAAAGAGATGTACGCCGAGTTGAGCCAGATGGTGCATGACGATGGCGGCCTGATCTGCCCAATGTTCAACGATTTCATCGAGGCGATTGGTGACAACGTTCAAGGTTGGGTCACGGACGGTGTGCAGGAATGCATGAACGGCCTTGCGCCGCACAAGACCTGGCTGGTGTAAAGGATACTCTGGTGCATCCTGTCCTGAAACTTCTGGCCCAGCGTATATCGCTGGGTCTGCTGTTGCTTTTGGCCGCGTCGGTCTTGATTTTTGTGGGAACACAGATTTTGCCGGGCGACGTGGCGCAAAACATTTTGGGGCAGGGTGCAACACCTGAAACCCTAGCCAACCTTCGGGCAGAGCTGGGGTTGAACGACCCGCCGCTGACCCGATACCTAAACTGGCTGTTCGCGGCGCTTCAGGGCGATCTGGGAACGGCACTGACAAATGGCCAAGATATTGCGACCTCTATGGGTAAGCGCCTTGGCAACACGCTGTTTTTAGCAAGTTTTGCCGCGATTATTGCGGTGCCATCAGCGATTATTCTTGGGCTGATCGCCGTGCGTTATCAGGGCCGCTGGCCTGATCGGGTAATCTCAACCATCACTTTGGCCACGGTATCGGTGCCAGAGTTTTTGCTGGGCTATATCGCGGTGTATTTCCTATCGGTAAAGCTGCGGCTGTTTCCGTCGCTGGCCACCGTCTATGACGGGATGAGCCTTGGCGACAAACTCTATGCCATTTCGATGCCAACGCTGGTGTTGGTGCTGGTGGTTCTGGGCCATATGATGCGGATGACGCGGGCGGCGATTTTGAACGTTATGCAATCTGCCTATGTCGAAACCGCTGAACTGAAAGGGTTGCGCAAGTTTACCATCATCGCGCGCCATGCTTTGCCCAATGCCATTGCGCCCGTGGTTAATGTGGTTGTGCTGAACCTTGCCTATTTGGTGGTGGGCGTGGTCGTGGTGGAGGTGGTGTTCGTATATCCCGGCATGGGCCAGTATCTGGTCGACCATGTGTCCAAGCGGGATGTGCCGGTGGTGCAGGCTTGCGGCCTTGTCTTTGCGGCTGTGTATATCGGCCTTAATCTGGTGGCGGATGTGATTTCCATTCTGGCCAACCCGCGCCTGAGGCATCCGAAATGACCCGTATTCCACTTTCAGCCCTGATCGGGCTTTTCTTTACCGGGCTGTATTTTGGCGCCGCGATTTTTGCGGGTTGGATTGCCCCTTATGGCATGGCCGAGATTGTCGGCGACAGCTGGGAGCCGTCATCGGCCGCCCATTGGCTGGGCACCGATACAATTGGCCGGGATTTGCTGAGCCGGATGATCTGGGGCGGACAAACCACGATTTTCGTGGCCGCCTGCGCGACGTTGCTGTCGTTCGGTATGGGGTCGGTTTTGGGGTTCTTTGCCGCTGTCAAAGGCGGTTGGGTGGACCAAGCCCTAAGCCGTCTGGTCGATCTGATGATGTCGGTCCCGTCGTTGATTTCGGCGCTGGTTGTGCTGTCGGTGCTGCCTGTATCGCTGCCTGTGCTGATCGTCGTGATGGGCGTGTTGGACAGCACGCGGGTGTTCCGTCTGTCGCGCGCCGTGGCTGTGGATATTACCGTGATGGATTATGTTGAGGCCGCACGTCTGCGGGGCGAACGGCAATTGTGGATCATCTTCCGCGAAATTCTGCCCAATGCGCTGTCGCCTTTGGTCGCTGAAATGGGCCTGCGCTTTATCTTTGCGGTGCTGTTTATCTCAACCTTGTCGTTCCTTGGGCTTGGCGTGCAGCCACCTTTGGCCGATTGGGGCGGCATCGTGAAGGAAAACAAAGAGGGCATTGTCTACGGCATTCCTGCCGCGTTGATCCCGGCCTTTGCCATTGCCACGCTGGCCATCTCGGTCAATCTGGTTGCTGATTGGGTGCTGAACCGGACCACCAGCCTGAAAGGGGGCCGCGGATGAGCGATACTTTGCTGGAAATCAATGGCCTGAAGATTGAGGCGACAGCCTATCCACCCGGCGAACCGCCGCAAAATATTACCATCGTTGAAGGCGTGTCTTTCAAGGTGGAAAAGGGCAAAGTGCTGGGACTGATTGGCGAATCCGGGGCGGGGAAATCCACCATCGGGTTGTCGTCTATGGCCTACGGTCGGGGTGGTGTGCGCATCACCGGGGGTGAGGTGTTCGTCAACGGGCGCGATATTATGAAGGCTGGGCCTGCGGGTTTGCGGTCCTTGCGCGGGCGTGAGGTGACGTATGTCGCACAATCCGCCGCCGCCGCCTTTAACCCGGCGAAAAAGCTGATGGAACAGGTGATTGAAACCACGCTGCACCATGGGTTGATGAGCAAATCAGAGGCCGAAGAGCGCGCGATTTCCCTGTTTGACCGGTTAGGTCTGCCCAAGCCGGAAACCATCGGCAACCGCTATCCGCACCAAGTGTCGGGCGGGCAGTTGCAACGGGTGATGACCGCCATGGCGCTGTGCCCAAAACCTGACCTTGTGGTGTTTGACGAACCCACAACCGCGTTGGATGTGACCACGCAGATCGAGGTACTTGCCGCGATCAAAGAGGCGATTGCCGAGACGGGCGTGGCCGCCCTTTATATCACCCATGACCTTGCCGTGGTGGCGCAGGTGGCCGACCATATCTTGGTGCTGCAAGGCGGCAAAATGGTGGAATATGGCACCACCGACCATATCATAAATTCCCCGACCGAGGCCTATACGCAGGCGTTGGTGTCCGTGCGGTCCATCAATCACAAAGAAAAGACAGGCGGCGCCCCGGTGCTGTCGGTCAAAGGGATCACGGCGCGGTATCGTGGTACCAAGTTCGACGTGCTAAAGGACGTAACCGTCGATCTGCCTGAGGCGCAAACTCTTGCAATCGTAGGCGAATCCGGGTCGGGCAAATCAACGCTCGCCCGCGTGATCACCGGGCTATTGCCGCCTTCGGCAGGGTCGATCACCTTTAATGGCCGCACCCTTGCGCCCGATTTCGAAAACCGCACCCGCGAGGATCTGCGTGAGGTGCAGATGATCTATCAGATGGCCGATGTCGCGATGAACCCGCGCCAAACCGTTGGCACCATCATCGGGCGCCCGTTGGAGTTTTACTTTGGCCTGCGTGGTGACGCCAAAAAGCAGCGCATCCAGGAATTGCTGGATGAGATTGAGATGGGCGAAGGCTTCCTTGACCGCTATCCTGCCGAACTGTCGGGGGGGCAAAAACAGCGGGTCTGTATTGCCCGCGCGCTGGCTGCCAAGCCCAAGATGATAATCTGCGATGAGGTGACATCGGCGCTGGACCCGCTGGTTGCGGACGGTATCCTAAAGCTGCTGCTCAACTTGCAAAAGATTGAAAACGTTGCCTATTTGTTCATCACTCACGACCTTGCCACCGTGCGTGCCATCGCCGACAGCATCGCCGTGATGTATCAAGGCCGCGTGGTGCGCTATGGCAGCAAAACCGAAGTGCTGGCCCCACCTTTTGATGACTACACCGATCTTTTGCTGTCCTCGGTCCCTGAAATGGAACTGGGCTGGCTGGAACGCACCATCGCCAACCGCAAAATGGAGGCGGCGGGAAACTGATCCAGCCCCTCTGCTTTTTCTGTTTAAAAATATCCCCGCCGGAGGCTCGGTCCGCAGCCACATGGCCAAACTTGGTCGCTTATGAACAAACTCCTCCTCATCATCCTTGACGGCGTGCCGTACCGCAACTGGCGGCGCTTGTTTGGCAATCTTGAAGGCTGGGTTGCGCAAGGCGATGCGCAGGTCTGGAAAATGCGCGCGACGCTGCCGTCCACTTCGGCGTCATGCTATGCCACGATCCACACAGGTGCGCCGCCACAAGTGCATGGTACTTGGGGGAATGAGGCGGTTAAGCGGTTGGATTTGCCTGATATATTCAGCCAAACTCGCAAGGGCGGCGGTACGACAGGCGCTGTCGCACACAGCTTTTGGTCAGAATTCTTCAACCGCGCGCCCTTCGATCCGGTCCGTGATCTGGAATATGATGAGCCGGACAGCACCAGCATCAACCACGGTCGGTTTCATTCGATGTATGGCTATAACCTGATCAATCAGGCCACGCCCGCCGATAATGACCTATTTGCCACGCTGACCATGCTGACCGAGCGGTTTGGCCTGCACTACGGCATGCTGCACACTTGCACGTTGGACAGTATGGGCCACCGCTTTGGCCATGATTGCCGCGAAATGGACCATGCGGTTTATGCGCTGGATGCGTCGCTAGCGCCGTGGATAGACCGGTGGCGCCGCGCGGGCTATGAGGTGATTGTGACCGCCGATCACGGCCAATCGATGCGCGGCCATCACGGCGGCGCGGGTGAGGATCAGCAAGATTTCGCGCTGTATTATTTTGGCCCGGCCAAGGGGCCAAGCGCTGAGGTGCTGCTGGACCAGTTGAGCCTTGCGCCCACAATCCTGTCGCGCTTGGGGGCCGAAGTTCCGGCGAGCATGACCGCCCCGGTGTTTCTAACCGAGTGACGCGTCAGCAAGTTTGGGTTGGCGCGCCACCTCGTCGTGCAGCCATGTGCGGATTGCGTTGATCCGCTCTGACGCCAGTGCCTCGGGTTTGCAGACCAGCCAATAGGCGAATTGCGAGTCCACCGTTTGGGGGAAAGGCCGCACCAAGCGGCCATCGGCCAGCGGGTCCACCACCAAAGGCTCGCGCCCCAAGGCGACCCCAAAACCGCTGATCGCCGCTTGGACCACCATGTTGGATTGGCCAAACCGTCGCGTGCGGGCCGGGCGGGGCAGGCTAAGCCCCAGCGCGCGGGCCCAATAGTCCCAAGTGGGAGGCGCGCCACCGACATCGGCAATGTCATCATAAAGCAAGCTGTGGCGCGCAAGGTCGGCCACATTGTCCAACGGCAAACGCGCCAGTAATGCAGGCGCGCAGACCGGAAACAGCCGTTCTGACATCAGTTTTTCCACATGCATTCCGGCATAATCGCCAAGGCCGTAGCGAATGGCGAGGTCTGCGCCGTCATCGGCCATATGGGGCGAGGTGGTCATGATGGAAACAGGAATGTCGGGGTGGCGTTGGTCGAAATTGATCAGCCGCGGAAAGAGCCAGTTTACCGCAAACCCCGGCAAGCAGGATAAGACAATCGCTTGATTTGGGCTGCGGGCGGCGCGCAGCTCGTGGCACAATGTGGCAATAGCGCCAAAGCCTGTTTCGACGGCTTGCGCCAGTCGCGCGCCATCTTCGGTCGGGGTGGCGCGTCCCAAGCCGCCGGTTGTGCTGCGGGTCAGCAAGCGCAGATCCAGCCAATCTTCCAAGGCTTTGACATGCTGGCTGACCGCGCTTTGCGTGACGCCCAATTCCTCGGCCGCGCGGCCAAACCCGCGCAAACGGGCCACGGATTCAAAGGTGCGCAGGGCGGCAAAGGGGAGGTTAGCTTTCATATGAGCAAAGGTGAACTGTCGGCTAATGGCTGTCAATTCCGGGCTGTTGTGTCGGGTTGAATTTGCGCGGCGCGGTCTGGCGGGACCCATCGCCTCCGGCGGGAGGTATTTGGGCCAAGATGAAATCAGGCGCGAGGCATGGTGACGACAATTTTGCCGGTGGATTTGCGGGTGCGGAGCATATCCAGTGCTTCGATTGTGCGGGACAAGGGGAATTGGTGGCTGACATGGGGGCGCAGGCCGCCGGTTTTGTACCAGTCAAACAAGGTGGCCATGCTGCGCGACAATGTTTTGGGGGCAAATTTCAGATAGCCGCCCCAGTAAAGCCCGATGACGGTGAGGTTTTTGACCAGCAGGTGGTTGGCGGGGATTTGCGGCACCTCGCCGCCTGCAAAGCCAATCGGGATCAGCCGCCCTTCGGGTTTGGTCGCGCGCATGGCTTGGGTAAAGGCCGGGCCACCGACGGCGTCATAGACCACATCGACGCCGCCCAGATCCATGAGGGCTGTGCGCAAATCCGGGGTGTCGCTGTCGATTAGATGATCGGCGCCAACATTTTGCGCGATGGCCAGTTTTTCGGCACCGCGCGCCATGGCGATCACCCGCGCGCCCATGCGTTTGCCAATTTCAACCGCCGTTAGGCCTACGCCGCCGGCCGCGCCCATGACCAGCAGCGTTTCACCGGCTTGTAGCCGCGCGCGGTGGTCCAGCGCTAGATGGCTGGTGCCATAGGTGACCTGAAAGGCGGCGGCATCGGCAAAGCTCATCTCATCCGGGATAGGGGTGCAGGCTTCGGCGGCAAAACAACCCATTTCGGCAAGACCACCCATGCCTGCAAAGACCGCGACGCGCTGGCCGATTGACAAGGTTGAAACAGCCGATCCCACGGCTGCGACCACCCCGGACAGTTCCATACCCAAGGTGAAGGGCAGGGCAGGGCGCTCTTGATAGTTGCCACGGATCATTAGCAAATCGGCAAAGTTCAAACCGCAGGCCATGATCTTCACCTGCACCTGATCGGCGGCGGGTTGGGGTTGAGGAATGTCGCGCAGGCAAGGCGGCGTATCAAAGGATTCAAGCTGAAAGGCGTGCATGATTTAGGTCCGTTATAGACTGTTTTGATGAAAATACGCGGCAATCGTTGCAATAGCCAGTGCAGTCAAATTTTGCATTTCGCAAAGAAACACCCTAAATCGTTGCAAAATGCATTGCATAATGAAAAACACGTTTATAGCGAGTTGTAGCATTTTTGAGCATCCGTTGGGAGAGCCGCGCCCACGCCGTGCAACGCCTGTTTTTATGGACAGGGTCACCTATCTAATTGGACAGGTTTGTCTGCCGAGAAATTAATATTTTCTCTAAACCATGCCGCGCGCAAGGTTTGGCACGATTTTTGCTTGTTAAAGGGTATCGGTTGTAAATTTATTAATGGAGTATCTGATGAAACACCCTGTAGACGCACATGTTGGCAAGCGTATCCGTCATCGTCGTTGGATGGTAGGCATGACGCAGCAGCAGCTGGCAGACCGTGTGGGGATCAAGTTTCAGCAGATTCAAAAGTACGAAACCGGGATGAACCGTGTTTCTGCCTCGCGGCTTTGGGATATTGCCGATGTGCTTGGCGTGGCAATCAGCTTTTTCTTTGAAGGTATTGATGACAAGCGTGAGGTTCCGCGCGGCGTTGAAGGCGATATGTTGGCCGACAAAGAGGCGCTGGAATTGGTCCGGTCCTATTATGCGATCCCCGAAGCACAGCGCCGCCGCCTGTTTGATCTGGCCCGTGTGTTGAGCGAAGCTGCCTAAAACATCCACTACCGTTCCTTGGCGCGGCTGACCTTAGGCCGTACTGGCGGGCGCGTTGCCGGTTTATATTGACCGGCGGCGCTGAAACGGTTAGCGCGGTTGGGTGCTTTGCAGGGGAAAACCGATGCTGACCCAAACGGAAATGGACGATATTCGGGCCACTGCGGCAGATTTGGCCGATGCTGCCCGGATTGCCACCTTGGCGCATTTTCGCACGCCTGGGCTGACCGCCGATACCAAGGAAAGCACGCATTTTGACCCGGTTACCGTGGCTGACCGGGCCTGTGAGCAAGCGATGCGTGCCATTTTGGCCCGCCGCCGCCCGCAAGACAGCATTTTGGGTGAAGAATTTGGTACCACCACCGGCACATCGGGCCTGACCTGGGTGTTGGACCCGATTGACGGGACGCGGGGGTATTTGTCGGGGACGCCAACTTGGGGTGTGCTGATTTCGATCGCAGATGCGACCGGGCCGATTTACGGGGTGATCGACCAACCCTATATTCGGGAACGTTTTGAAGGCGGTTTTGGTCTGGCGCAGGTGACTGGCCCGATGGGGACTACCGCCTTGCGCGCGCGTGCGCCGCGCAGTCTTTCGCAGGCGATTATGCTGTCAACCTTTCCCGAAGTGGGCAATCCGGATGAAGGTGCTGCCTTTCGCCGGGTGGTGTCGAATGTTCGCCTCGTGCGCTATGGGATGGATTGCTATGGCTATGCTTTGCTGGCCGCTGGGCAGGTGGATTTGGTGATTGAGGCCGGTTTGCAAACCTATGACGTGCAAGCCCCGATCGCGGTGATTGAGGCGGCAGGCGGGATGGTGACCAATTGGCAAGGCGGGTCAGCCCATCAGGGCGGCCAAGTGCTGGCCGCCGCCAATGCTGATATTCATGCCGCCGCAATGGCGCTTTTGAACCGCTAACGCCTTACCAATGCCCGATATTTGGCGCGCTGACCCAAGGTTCAGCCGGAGCCAAGGCGTCGCCCGCCTGCAGCAATTCCACGGAAATATTATCGGGGCTGCGGACAAAGGCCATATTCCCGTCACGCGGCGGGCGGTTGATGACCACACCATTCGCCGCCAAATGGGCGCAAGTGTCATAGATATTATCAACGCGGTAAGCCAAATGGCCGAAATGGCGACCATCGCTGGGCAAGCCGTCGTCGCCGTCCCAGTTGTACGTCAGCTCTACCGGGCAGTCTGGCTGATTTGGCGGTGCCATGAAAATCAGTGAAAACCGTCCCTTTTCATTGTCATAGCGGCGGGTCTCAATCAGTCCTAACAGCTTGAAAAAGGCGATGGATTTTTCCAGATCCAAAACGCGAACCATAGTGTGCAGATATGTGATGGTCATATGTCTCTCTCTCCTGAACAGGGGCCAAGTATAGGGTGAACTGCGGCAAAGGCGAGGGGGGCGCCTAAACCTTGTGGCACGCGCAATGCCACATCCCAAAAGCAGGGTTTGCTGCCCTTGCTCCTTCCCCCCCCTATCTCGTATGTTGCTATCAGTCGGCCCATATATCTGGGGCCAGCCCCCTGAACCCTTTTTGTGAACGAGGCCGCCATGCCCCTATCCGCCGATCAGCTTGCCGAAATTGCCGCCCAGCGGGCCACGCCCAAACCCACCTTGCGCGCGGTGAGCGAAGGGATGGAGGCGCATCTTTATCACGCGCATGAGGTGCTGGATCACGGTTTCGTCCGGGTCATTGATTATATGGGCGACGATGCTGCCATCGTGCAGGCCGCCCGTGTCAGCTATGGTGCTGGAACCAAACATGTTTCCAACGATGAAGGCTTGATCCGCTACTTGATGCGCCACTGGCATTCCACCCCGTTTGAGATGTGTGAGATCAAGCTGCACGTCAAACTTCCGGTGTTTGTGGCCCGCCAATGGATCCGCCACCGTACTGCCAATGTGAACGAATATTCTGCACGCTATTCGATTTTGGACCGTGAGTTTTACATCCCTGCACCCGATCAATTGGCCGCGCAATCGGTGGTCAACAACCAAGGCCGGGGCGCGGTGTTGGAGGGCGAAGAGGCAGCTAGGGTGCTGGAAATGCTGAAACGCGATTCGAATACGGCCTATGACCACTATGAGGCGATGTTAAGCCAAGATGGCCAGCAGGGTTTGGCGCGAGAATTGGCGCGCATGAACCTGCCCGCCAATATCTATACCCAATGGTATTGGAAGGTCGATTTGCACAATCTGTTCCACTTTTTGCGCCTGCGCGCCGACGCCCATGCGCAGTACGAAATCCGGGTTTATGCCGATGCGATTTGCAAAGTGGTGGCCGATTGGGTGCCAATCGCGTTCGCGGCGTTTGAGGATTATCGGATGGGCGGGGCGACTTTGTCCGGCAAGGCGATTGAATGCGTGCGGCGGATGCTGAAGGGCGAAGACGTTACGCAGGAGAATTCCGGGATGAGCAAGGGCGAATGGCGGGAGTTTATGGGCGTGG
>CBDTUV010000041.1:0-13780 GCA_965363575.1 uncultured Pseudorhodobacter sp.
ATCAATGCCCGCGCCTTTGTACGCATTAAGATTTGGTAAACAAAAACAGAAAAGTCTAAGAATTACAAACGCTTACCATTTTGTCCGCGCGCGATTCCCTAGCCCTTTACGCGCGCATTCCGCGTCGCGATCAATTTCAAACGCAGGGCATTCAATCGAATAAACCCAGCCGCGTCCTTCTGATCATAGGCCCCCGCATCGTCTTCAAAAGTCACATGAGCCTCAGAATACAGGCTATAATCAGACCAGCGACCCACCACGCTCGCGACCCCTTTATACAGCTTCAGCCGCACGGTCCCGGTCACGTTTTCCTGGCTCTTGTCAATCAAAGCCTGCAACATTTCCCGCTCTGGGCTGAACCAAAAGCCGTTATAAATCAGCTCGGCATAGCGTGGCATAATGCTGTCTTTCAGGTGGCCCGACCCCGAATCCAGCGTGATCTGCTCGATCCCACGATGGGCCTCCAGCAGCACGGTCCCGCCCGGCGTTTCATAAATCCCACGCGACTTCATCCCGATAAAGCGGTTCTCTACGAAATCCAAGCGCCCGATCCCGTGCGCCCCGCCCAGCTCATTCAGCTTGGTCAAGATCGTGGCCGGGCTCATCGCCTCCCCATTGATCGAAACGGCATCGCCCTTCTCAAACGTCACTTCAATATACTCAGGTGTGTTCGGGGCCTCTTCCGGCGAAACGGTACGCTGATACACATATTCTGGCGCCTGCTCGGCCGGGTTCTCCAAAGCCTTACCCTCAGAGGAGGTGTGCAACAGATTTGCATCCACCGAAAACGGCGCCTCGCCGCGCTTATCCTTGGAAATCGGGATCTGGTTGGTTTCGGCGAACTCCAGCAGCTTGGTCCGGCTCGTCAAATCCCACTCCCGCCACGGCGCGATCACTTTGATCGACGGGTCCAAAGCATAGGCTGACAGCTCAAACCGTACCTGATCATTGCCCTTACCGGTCGCCCCATGGGCCACCGCGTCGGCCCCGTGTTCATGGGCCAGCTCAACCAATCGCTTGGAAATCAACGGCCGCGCGATTGAGGTACCAAGCAGGTAAAGCCCTTCATACAAGGCATTCGCGCGGAACATCGGGAACACGAAATCACGCACAAACTCTTCGCGGACGTCTTCGATGTGGATATTCTCAGGCTTGATCCCAAGCAACACAGCTTTTTGGCGCGCTGGCTCCAGCTCTTCGCCTTGCCCCAGATCGGCGGTAAAGGTCACGACCTCACAGCCATATTCGGTTTGCAGCCACTTCAGGATGATTGAGGTATCAAGTCCGCCAGAATAGGCGAGAACAACTTTCTTCGGGGTAAACTTTGGGGCTGCAGACATGTGCTTCTCCTTCACGATTTGCCTGCAATTACTGGCAAATGCCGCCAAGGGCAAGCTTGCTGCCGTATCGTGCAAACAAATCCTGAAGCGCTTAGGGTTGTCATTGCGCGCCGCTTAGGTCTAATCGGCGGTATGAGTGATTTTGCCGCCTCCGCCCGCCTTGCCGCCGCTGCCCTGCGCGATCTGTTTGATCCGACGCCGTTGCAGCGAAATGACCATTTGTCAGCGCGCTATGGGGCTGAAATTTGGCTTAAACGCGAAGATTTGGCACCTGTTCGGTCGTACAAAATCCGTGGCGCGGTGAACGCGATGCGAAAGGTACGTAAGCTGAACCCAGAGCAAAAGCAGTTTGTTTGCGCAAGTGCTGGCAATCATGCCCAGGGCGTGGCCTATGCGTGCAGGCATTTTGGTGTGCATGGGACCATCTTTATGCCAGTGACGACGCCGCAACAAAAGATCGACAAGACCCGCATTTTTGGCGCGGATAGTGTCGAAATTGTTCTGACAGGTGACTATTTTGACCAGACGCTGGCGGCTGCACAAAAGTTCTGCACGGACAAAAACGCACATTTTCTGTCGCCGTTTGATGACCCTGATGTCATCGAAGGGCAGGCCAGTGTCGCGGTTGAGATGGTTGAGCAGTTGGGCCGCGCGCCTGATATGGTCGTGCTGCCTGTGGGGGGCGGCGGTCTTGCGTCGGGCGTCACGGGGTTTTTGCGCCAAACGGCGCCTGAGACACAGTTTCGGTTTGTCGAACCTTTGGGCGGCGCCAGTTTGACGGCGGCTTTGGCCCATGGTGCGCCTGTGACGATTCCCAAAGTGAACTCTTTTGTTGATGGTGCGGCCGTCGCGCGCTTGGGGGCCTGTACGTTTGAAATGTTGAAATGGGTTGATCCTGTCGATGTGTTACTAGCGCCCGAGGATCGGATTTGCGTGACAATGCTTGAGATGCTGAATGTTGAAGGCATCGTGCTGGAACCTGCAGGCGCGCTGTCGGTGGATGTTTTGCCAGAACTGGCCGAGCAGATTCGTGGCAAGACGGTGGTTTGTGTTACCTCCGGCGGGAATTTTGACTTTGAGCGCCTGCCAGAGGTTAAAGAGCGGGCGCAACGCTATGCTGGCTTGAAAAAGTACTTCATTTTGCGCATGCCGCAGCGCCCCGGTGCGCTGCGTGAGTTTTTGATGATGCTTGGCCCGGATGATGATATCGCGCGGTTTGAATATTTGAAGAAATCAGCGCGGAACTTTGGGTCTGTCTTGATTGGCATTGAAACAAAAGACGCTGATAATTTTCGTAAACTGTTTAGTACTTTGGACAACGCAGGTTTTAGCTTTCGCGATATTACCGCGGATGAAGCGTTGGCAGAGTTTCTTATCTAAATTTATGCGGCATTTTCAGCGTTTTGTTTTGATAGAAAGGCCGCTTTTGACGCCTCATAAAGTGTCACGACTTGGGCAAGCTCTATCTTTTCAAATTGACCATTTGCAGCGGCTTTTTCGCCGATCTGGCACAAGGCAGCCAGCTTTCTGAACCCAAGATTCAAAGCACTTCCTTTTAGAAAATGAAGTTCAGACTCAATGGCCTGATCTGCAAGGCCAGCTGTAATTCTTTTTGTAACCTCATCAGTTTCCTCTAAAAAGAGTTGAACAACTTCGGCAAAGTCCTCTTTGCCAATTTCATCTCGAAGTTCGCGCACGCGACCCCAATCAATCATAACAACCCCCAACGGATTAGATTTCACACCCCACATTAAAGAGTGTGCAGGGGGATGTTTAACAATCAGTAATTATGGGGCCGCCGCAAACGGCAAATTTTAAGCTTCATAGCGCCTTAAGCTTTTAGGCGCATATCAGGATCGGTTGCGGAAAGGGAAATTGGTGGCTGCCGGGATGTTAAAGCAAGAGGAGGACGGATTAGCGCATGCCAAGGCGATGGGTCGGCATGTCTTGGTGGTTGATGACAGTCGGGCACAGCGGCGGATTCTGTCACTTGCGCTTGCGCGCGGAGGCTATCGGGTCACTGAGGCGGATTCGGGTGTTTCGGCATTGGCGCTTTGCCGGGAGACAGCCTTTGATTTTGTGTTGAGCGATTGGATGATGCCCGAAATGGACGGGCTAGAGTTTTGTAGCTGTTTCAAAGCGTTACCCCGAGAGGGCTATGGGTATTTTATCTTGCTCACGTCAAAATCCGAGAAGGGCGAGATCGCGGATGGGCTGGATTGTGGGGCAGATGATTTTCTTGCCAAGCCGGTGAATTCGGATGAATTGCGTGCCAGATTGCGGGCGGGCGAACGTATTTTGGGGATGCAATCCGAGTTGATGGCTAAGAACAGGTTGGTCGTGTCAACGCTGGATGAATTGCAGAAGGTTTATGATTCGCTGGATCGCGACTTGATTGAGGCACGAAAGCTGCAGCAAACCTTGGTGCGTGAGCGGTTTCGCGATTTTGGCCTGGGTGAGGTGTCGGCGCTGTTGCGGCCCTCAGGGCATGTTGGCGGCGATTTGGTTGGGTTCTTTGAAATTAACGCGCAAAGAATCGGCGTCTATTCGGTTGATGTGTCGGGACATGGGGTGGCGTCGGCCATGATGACGGCGCGGCTATCGGGGTTGTTGTCTGGCTCGTCGCCAGATCAGAACGTGGCGCTGACGGTTGGCCCCTTGGGAGAACAGGACGCCCACCCACCTGAGGAAGTGGCAGCGCGGCTAAACCGGATGATGTTTGAGGATATTCAGGTCGAGCAATATTTTACCCTCGCCTATGCCGATATCAATTTGGTCACCGGTCAGGTCGCACTTGTGCAAGCAGGGCATCCGCACCCTGCGGTGATCCGCAAAACTGGGGCGGTGGAGTATATCGGTGATGGTGGGATGCCGATTGGCCTGATCCCCGAAGCCACTTATGATCGGGTGGAGGCACAGTTATCGCCCGGTGACCGCTTGTTCCTTGTATCAGACGGGGTGACTGAATGCCCTTCGCCTGAAGGCGAGGAGTTGGGGGAGGACGGATTAACCCAGATTCTTCAAGCGAATCAGGAAATGGCGAACCCGGCGTTTTTAGAGGCGCTTATTTGGGATCTTGCCGCGCATTTTGGGGGTGAGGACTTTCCGGATGATGTGTCGGGGGCCTTATTTTTGATGAAGGGATAGGAGTTAACGCATCAACCTAGCAAAGCTATTCATCATCGCGCGGTCGCCGGGGTTACCCAATGCGGTCGCGGCGGTTGAGAGGGGGAGCCAGAGCGGCGTGTGGCCCGGCTCGGGCGGTGCGGCGATTTGCAGCGTGGGGCGACCCACATAGATCGTGCATAGTTTTTCTGCCCAAAGGTCGTATTCAGGCATGTAGGTATAGCGGCGAAATGTGCCAAAGCGGAACTGAAGCGCCATATGCCAACCGGTTTCTTCAAAAACCTCGCGGTGAAGGGCGGCAATCGGGTTTTCGCCTGCATCGATGCCACCACCGGGCAGTTGGATTTCAGACGCGGGTTCAGCTTGATGGGTAGCCAAAATTTTCATGTCCCGCAGTAAAATCGCGTAGACACCGGGGCGTCTTGTGTAAGGTTGGCCCGGTTTTGGTGCATCACCGTAACGTTTGATCATGGATAAGCCCTTGGTCCTTTGGTTGCCGTCCCTATATGTTCACGGTATGCCAAGGCTGGCTTGCCAAGGGAACCCCCATGACCATCGGAACAAAAATCGCCTGGGACGACACCGTCCTCCCGTTTCAACTTGATAATTCTGACGTTCGCGGACGCGTGGCGCGGCTGGATGTTGCGTTGGAGTCTGTGTTGAAGCAACATGAATATCCACCACAGGTCGAGGCGCTTGTCGCCGAAGCTACGCTTTTGACCGCGCTGATCGGGCAGACGATCAAGCTGCGCTGGAAGTTGTCGCTGCAAATTCGCGGCGATGGTCCTGTGACCATGATCGCCACCGATTATTATGGCCCGACTGAAGATGGCGAACCTGCGCGGGTGCGCGCCTATGCCGGGTATGACCGTGAGGCCGATTTGGGTGATGCCGCCCCGTTTGACCTGATTGGCAAAGGCTTCTTTGCGATTTTGATCGACCAAGGAGAAGGCATGGTGCCCTATCAAGGGATCACGCCGATTGCCGGAAGCTCTCTTTCCGACTGTGCCGAAACCTATTTTGCGCAATCTGAACAGCTGCCAACCCGCTTTCAGCTTAGCTTTGGCAAAACCGCTTTGCCGGGTGAGGCGCCGATGTGGCGGGCCGGGGGTGTGATGTTGCAGATGATGCCCAAGGCCTCACCATCCGTTCAGGGCGAGGGTGGATCGGGCGATGGCGGTTTGCTGGCGGATCAGGATTTGCTGGATGGCGATGAGGGTGAGAATTGGAATCGCGCCAATCTTTTGCTGGATACGGTTGAGGATGAGGAGTTGTTGGGGCCAGAAGTTGCGCCGACGGACTTGTTAATTCGACTGTTCCACGAGGAACAACCGCGGGTGTTTGACCCCCAACCGATCCGTTTTGGCTGCACCTGTTCCGAAGAACGGGTTCGCCAATCCTTGTCGATCTATGGGGCGGAGGATATCGCGGAAATGACAACTGACGAGGGCGTTTTGACGGCGGATTGTCAGTTCTGCGGGGCGCATTATGTGCTGGACCCGAAAACACTTGGGGTGGGGGCCGATGACGCCTGATGCCTTGCGCCGGGCCGTCGCGCGCGACACCGGCACATCATCGGATTTTGACCTGAACCCCGGCTTTGTTTTGCCAGAGGGGCGCATTTTGCGCGCCGCAGCTGTACTAATTGCGGTGCAAGATCTGGGCAATGGGCCGCGCATTTTGTTGACCAAACGGTCCTCGCACCTAAAACATCATCCCGGCCAGATCGCCTTTCCGGGTGGCAAGGTCGAGGTTTCGGACGCAAGCCCCACCGCCGCGGCCTTGAGGGAAGCACATGAGGAGGTGGGTTTATCGCCGTCTTTTGTCCAAGTGATTGGTGCGATGTCAAGCCATGAAACCGTCACTGGGTTCACAGTTATTCCGATTCTAGCACAGATCACAGCGGCGTTTGACCCGGTGGCTGAGGCAGGTGAAGTGGACGAGGTGTTTTCGGTTCCGTTGCAATACGTCACAGATATTGCCAATTTTAGAATCGAGGCGCGGCTGTGGCGTGGTGAGTTGCGCCACTTTTACACCATTCCCTATGGTCCATATTACATTTGGGGGGCGACCGCGCGTATTTTGCGCGGCTTGGCCGAAAGGATGTTGTGATGCGGGTTGAAGGCGATTGGCTGCACCATCCTGGCACGCAAGCCTTGTGCCGCACGCTGGAACAGGGCGGGTTTCAAGCGCTGTTTGTTGGCGGCTGTGTCCGCAATGCGCTGATCGGTGCGCCTGTGAACGACATTGATATTGCAACCGACGCAACGCCCCAAACAGTGACTAAACTGGCGGAAAGCGCTGGGTTTAAGGTTGTACCAACTGGAATTGACCATGGAACTGTCACGGTTATTGCGCAAGGTGTTACACATGAGGTGACGACCTTTCGCCAAGATGTCGAAACGCACGGACGCCACGCCACTGTGCGCTATTCAACATCTATCGTCGAGGACGCCGAGCGCCGCGATTTCACAATGAACGCCCTCTATGCGCAAGCAAATGGCACAGTGGTTGACCCATTGGGCGGCTTGCCTGATATTTTGGCGCGGCGGGTTCGGTTTGTGGGTGATGCCGATGCGCGAATCACCGAAGACTATTTGCGAATATTGCGGTTCTTTCGGTTTTTCGCGTGGTACGGCGACCCGGCGCAAGGTGTGGATGCGATCGGTTTGGCGGCCTGTGCTGCGCATTCCGCAAGAATAGAAACGCTTTCGCGTGAAAGGGTTGGGGCAGAGCTGCGAAAATTGCTATCTGCACCCGACCCATCGCTTGCTGTCGCTGCGATGGCGCAATCGGGTGTTTTGGCGGCAGCGTTGCCGGGCGCTGATGCCAAGGCGCTGCCAATATTGGTGCATTTTGGCGGGCAATCTTGGGTCGCGCGCTTGGCTGTGCTTGGCGGAGCTATTGAAACATTGCGATTGTCGCGGGCTGACCTGGCGAAAGTGGCCATGATCCGTGACGAATTGGGGAGTGTAAGGTCGCCCCAAGAGCTTGGCTACCGCCATGGGGTGGGGTGTGCCGAGGCGGTAATCCTGTGCCGTGCCGCGATGTTTGAGACGGAGCCGCCAAAGAACTGGCAAGCGGATGCTGCTAAGGGCGCTGCCGCTGTGTTCCCGGTCGCCGCCGCCGATTTGATGGCGGAGTATCAAGGCAAAGCGCTGGGCGACCAATTGCGCACGCTGGAACAGCGGTGGATCGATTCGGGGTTCAGTTTGACAAAGGGCGCGTTGCTGGGCTGAGTATTTCCCTTTTGAACCCAGCCAGCTATATCTACCCGGCGATCCCAAAAAAGGTGTTCAGGAGTGTTTCGGTATTTTGAAGGGCTGATTGACCCCTACGCCTCTTATCCGCAGTCTGACACGCCCCCGCGCAAGCTGTGGCCGTTTTTGCGCGAATATATCCGCCCGTTTCATACTGTTTTTGCGATAACGGCGGTTTTATCGACGATCATGGCGTCGATTGACCTTGTGCTGATTTGGTATGTTGGGCGGATGGTGGATTATTTGGCCACCGATGGGCCAGCGCAGGTTTGGGCGACGCGTGGGGTTGAAATTGTCGGCGTTGGGCTTGCGATTTTTCTTATCCGCCCCATTTTTGCAGGACTGAATACGGCGCTGCTGCACAACGCGATTTTACCAAATTTTGGTACGCTGATCCGTTGGCGGGCGCATCGGCATGTGTTGGGGCAACCGGTTGGGTGGTTCGAATCAGACTTTGCCGGGCGCATTGCCAATCGGGTTATGCAAACGCCGCCCGCGGCGGGCGATGCAGTGTTTCAAACCTTTGACGCGGTGGCGTTTTCATCTGTGATGTTCATTGGCGCGGGGTTTTTGCTGGCCGATGCTGACCCACGCTTGATTATCCCGCTGCTGGTTTGGTTTGTGCTCTATCTGTTTTTGGTGCGTTGGACGTTGCGGCGTGCGGGACCTGCGGCTAAGGCCAGCTCGGATGCGCGGTCTTGGGTGACCGGGCGGGTGGTGGATGCCTATACCAACATCCATTCGGTCAAAATGTTCACCCATCATGACGGCGAATTGGCCTATGCCAAAGAGGCGATTGAGGAAGCGCGCCGCACCTTTGCCCATGAAATGCGCGTGATCACCGTGATGGATGTGGCGCTGACCATTTTGAACGGTGGGCTGATTGTGGCGGTCACGGGCTATGTTTTGTGGCTGTGGTATCACGGGCAGGCCAGCGTGGGTGTGGTTGCGGCGACGACCACCTTGGTGCTGCGGTTGAACAATATGACCTATTGGATCATGTGGGCGACGACCAGTTTGGTGCAGGCGCTGGGCGTGGTGGCTGAGGGGATGGAAACCATCGCGCAACCAATTGGTTTGGTAGATAAACCTGACGCAGGGGTGTTGACGCTGAACAAGGGCCAGATCGAGTTGGTGGGGCTAAGCCATCATTATGGCCGAGGGCGTGGCGGATTGCAGGATGTTTCTTTAACCATCGCGCCCGGGGAAAAAGTTGGGTTAGTTGGTCGCTCGGGCGCTGGGAAATCGACTTTGGTCAAGCTGATGCTGCGGTTTTATGATGCCGAAGCAGGGCAGATTTTGATTGATGGGCAGGATATTGCCAACGTGACGCAGGCCAGTTTGCGTGGGCATATTGGCATGGTGCAGCAAGACAGTAGTTTGCTGCACAGGTCTGTGCGCGAAAACATCATGTACGGCAGACCAGAGGCGACAGAGGACGAGATGTTGGAAGCTGCGCGACATGCCGAGGCGCATGAGTTTATCCTTGATTTGCAAGACCCAGAAAGGCGGCAAGGCTATGACGCGCATGTGGGTGAGCGCGGTGTGAAATTGTCGGGTGGCCAGCGGCAACGGATTGGGCTGGCCCGTGTAATCTTGAAAAACGCGCCGATTTTGATTTTGGATGAGGCGACGAGTGCGCTGGATAGTGAAGTGGAGGCGGCGATTCAGGAAACACTGTACGGTGTGATGGAGGGCAAGACGGTAATTGCGATTGCACACCGTTTGTCCACGATTGCCGCTATGGACCGGATTGTGGTGCTGGAGGATGGTGCGGTTGCCGAGATTGGCAACCACGCCGCGCTTTTGACCCAAGGCGGGCTATATGCAAAGTTCTGGGCCCGGCAATCTGGCGGGTTTCTGGGCACTGAAGAGGATATGGAATGAACATCGTAACCCGGATCGGCGGCTTGATAGAGGCGTTTCGCCCCGCAGACGGCCCACCCCCGCAACAACTTGGTGCGTTCTTTCGCTGGTGCCTGAACGGCAGCTGGCCGATGCTTTGGATTGCAGGCGTGCTGTCGGCCATTGCAGGCGCGATGGAGGTGATCTCGGCACTGTTTCTGGGGTGGGTGATTGATGCAGCGCTGGCATCGGGTGCCGAGGTGTTTTTTGCCGAACATTTTTGGCTATTGTTCGCCTTTGTCGGGTTTTATCTGATTATCCGGCCTTTGGCCTTTGCGGCATCTGCGGCGTCAAACTCTATCATCGTGGGTCCGAATGTGTTGCCATTGGTGTTGTCGCGGCTGCATCGCTGGACCTTGGGGCAGGCAGTCACGTTCTTTGACAATGATTTCGCGGGGCGGATTGCACAAAAGCAGATGCAGGCGGCGCGGGCGGTGACTGATGTCGCGACCGAGGTCATCAATACTGTGGCCTTTGCTTTGGCGTCTGTCATTGGGTCTGTGGTTTTCTTGATATCGGTCGATTACCGGGCTGCGTTGGCACTGGCGGTGTGGTTGGTGGCCTATGTGCTGACGATCAGGTTTTTTATGCCCTTGGTGCGGGTCAATTCGGCGGCGCGGGCATCGGCACGGGCGATGGTGACAGGGCAGGTGGTCGATACCATCACCAACATCAAAACCGTGAAGCTGTTTGCCCATGCGGCGTTTGAAGACAAGGTCGCGCTGAAAGCGATGCAGGTGTTTCGCGATCGGTCGTTGGAATTTGGGCAGATTTCGACTCTGTTCCGGCTTGCCCTGATGACCCTATCGGGGTCGCTGCCTATTATGCTGATCGGCGGCACGCTTTGGCTGTGGTCGCAAGGCATGGCCACGGCAGGTGCGATTGCGGCTGCGGGTGCGATTTCAATGCGAATCGCGCAGATGTCAGGCTGGGTCAGCTTTACCCTGATGTCGATCTATACCGCGGTGGGTGAGGTTGAGGATGGTATGCGCACGCTCTCTATTCCGCACACTTTGGCCGATACACCCGGTGCAATTGAGCTGCCACGAGTCAAAGGGGCCGTGACATTTCAGGATGTGTCCTTTGCCTATGGGCGCAAGCGTGGCGGCGTAGAGCATATCAACCTGACCATTCAAGCCGGCGAAAAGCTGGGCATTGTCGGTGCATCGGGGGCTGGCAAATCGACGTTGGTGTCATTGCTATTACGGCTCTATGATACCGAAAAAGGTGCTGTTTTGATTGATGGCAACGATGTGCGCGGGGTGACACAAGAAAGTCTACGGCGGCAGATTGGCATGGTCACGCAGGAAACGGCGATGTTCAACCGTTCGGCCCGCGACAACATTAAATACGGTCGACCCGATGCCGAAGAGGCCGAGATTATCGAAGCCACCCGCGCGGCTGAGGCGCATGAGTTTATTGAACACATGATCGATCACAATGACCGCAAAGGCTATGATGCCTATCTGGGTGAACGGGGTGTCAAGCTGTCGGGTGGGCAGCGGCAACGGATTGCCCTTGCCCGGACCTTCCTGAAAGACGCGCCGATTTTGGTGCTGGATGAGGCGACAAGTGCGCTGGATAGCGAGGTTGAGGCGGCGATCCAAGATACGCTGTCCCGCGTGATGGAAGGCAAGACTGTGCTGGCAATTGCGCACCGCCTGTCCACGATTGCTGCAATGGACCGTATTGTGGTGCTGGACAATGGCCGCATAGTCGAAGAAGGCAGTCATGATGCGCTTTTGGCCATGAATGGTTTGTATGCGCGCTATTGGAATCGCCAATCCGGCGGCTTCATCGGATCGGAAGAGGCGGCAGAGTGAAACTAACCATCGAACGGCTGGGCCATTTGGGTGATGCCATCGCACAGGGTGAAAACGGCCCGATCTTTGTGGCCCAAATGCTGCCGGGTGAGGTGGTTGAGGGCGAGTTGAAGGGCGACAAGCTGCTGAATGCGCGAATTGTCACGCCGTCGGCTGATCGCGTGCGTCCACCTTGCACCCATGCCCGCACCTGTGGTGGCTGTTTGATGCAGCACGCAACCGATGATCTGGTCGCGGCGTGGAAAACCGAGGTGGTGCGGTCCGCGCTTGCCGGGCAAGGGTTGGATGTGCCGTTGCGGCCCATCCTGACCTCGCCAGCGCAGTCACGCCGCCGGGCCACGATTGCAGGGCGGCGTACCAAAAGCGGGGCGATGCTGGGGTTTCATGCCCGCGGGTCGGATGCGTTGGTTGCCGTTCCCAATTGCTTATTGTTGCATCCCGATTTGATGGCGGCCTTTCCGGCGTTAGAGGCGCTGGTGCTGACGGGCGGGTCGCGCAAAACCGAATTGGCGCTGACCATCACGCGTAGCCTTGCCGGGCCGGATGTGTCGGTGACGGGTGGCAAACCACTGGACGGGCAGTTGCGGCTGGAATTGGCACGGGTGGCCGAGGCGCATGGCCTTGCGCGTCTGACATGGGACCAAGAGGGTGTTGCGTTGCGTACTGCGCCCATGCAAGCGATGGGCCGAGCAATGGTTGCCCCGCCCCCCGGCGCGTTTTTGCAGGCAACCGAGCAAGGGCAGGCCGATTTGCTGGCCGCGGTGCAGGACGCCGTGGGCGGTGCCAAGCGGATTACCGATTTGTTTGCCGGGTCTGGCACCTTTGCCTTGCCTTTGGCCGAACAGGCCGAGGTTCATGCGGTTGAAGGTGACGCTGCCATGATCGCCGCTTTGGACAAAGGCTGGCGGCAGGCCGAAGGGCTAAAGCGGGTAACGTCTGAAACACGGGATCTGTTTCGTCGCCCACTGGAACCGGATGAGTTCAAGAATGTGCAAGCCGTGGTCATCGACCCGCCGCGCGCTGGGGCCGAGGCGCAAACCAAGACGCTTGCCTTGTCCAAAGTGCCAGTCATTGCCTTTTTGTCCTGCAATCCAGTTACCTTTGCCCGTGATGCAAAAATTCTTATTTCGGCAGGATATAGTCTTGATTGGGTGCAGCCCGTTGATCAATTTCGTTGGTCATCCCATGTAGAGCTTGCCGCCCGTTTCAGCCGGTAACGCTTGACCAACCCAATCCTGTCTTAGTGAGCCTAACATGACCTTCCGCGCGCGCACCGCCACGTGGATAGACTACCCCTACACCCAGCGGTTTATTCTGGGGGTCATCTTGTTCAACGCTGTGATTCTGGGGTTAGAGACGTCTGACACGGTCATGGCGCAGTTCGGGCCGCTTGTGGTGTTTTTGGATAAGCTGTGCCTTGCGATCTTTATTGTTGAGATTTTGTTGAAATTTTACGCGTTTGATCTGCGGTTTTTCAAATCGGGCTGGAATGTGTTTGATTTGATCGTGGTTGGCATTGCCATCATGCCGGGTGCGCAGACGTTTTCGGTACTGCGGGCCTTGCGGATTTTGCGGTTGCTACGGGTTATTTCGGTCGCACCATCCTTGCGCCGGGTGGTCGAAGGCTTTGTGACGGCTTTGCCCGGTATGTGATCTGTGTTTGCCTTGATGGCGATCATTTTTACATCGGCTCGGTTATGGCGGCCAAACTGTTTGGGCAAAGCTTTCCTGAATGGTTCGGCGATATTGGTCAGTCGGCATATTCCTTGTTTCAAATCATGACCTTGGAAAGCTGGTCGAAGGGCATCGTGCGCCCGGTGATGGTGGTTTATCCCTATGCTTGGGCGTTTTTCGTACCCTTCATTATGATGACAACGTTTGCGGTGGTTAACCTTTTGGTGGGTTTGATCGTAAACTCAATGCAGGACGCCCATAATCAGGCCGACAATGAACGCACCGATGAACACCGCGAAGACGTTATCGCGCGCTTGGCCGCGATTGAGATGCGATTGACGGCGCAGCAAAATGGCCTTTCAGACACAGCCGGCAAGATAAACGAATCGTGAGTTGTGCGGGGCATCGGCCGTGGACTAGACGGGCGAAATACGAGAAAACACGACCCAGAGGTTAAAGAGGTAAAACATGCGGGCGCTTAAGCTATTCGCGGCATTTTTCATGGTTTTAGGGTTAGTCGCTTGCGGCCCCGGAAAAGACCCCAAATTTCGCACCTATAACGGGCCGGAGGTCACGAAGGTTGCTATTCATAAAGGCGCGCGCAAGATGCAGCTTTTTCACAATGACCGGGTGCTGAAAACCTATGATGTTG
>CBDTUV010000042.1:0-13554 GCA_965363575.1 uncultured Pseudorhodobacter sp.
CCAAGTGATGCCATCGGTCAAAAGACGAGAGGTGACGGCAGCGGCAGACCGGCTTTCAATCGCCAAGGCAGACCACCACGCAGCAAGCGATGCAAGCAGGCCTGCGACCATAATCGCGGACACGGTAAGAACTATTTTTCGAAGCTGCATTCGACCACTACTTGCGATTCCTGTATGATCCTTAGGGCGTTGCGGCGAAAGGTTCAATCAAAGCAATGCCGCACCGGCAAGAAATAGCGCAGGAATTAGCCCTGCATCGCGGTTCGTGCGAAACAAGGTCAGGCATTTGGCCGGGTCGGTTGTATCCAGCCGGGTCAACTGCCACGCTATATGCCAGCCAAAGCCCCAAACCCCGGCGAGGGCGAGCAAAACTTTGGTTTGGGAAGAATCGCTTAGCGCGAGGGTTGTGGCGATGGTCATCAGCAAAACCGCCAGTATCCAAAACCCGCGCAGCCAGCGTTTGCTGTTATGGTCGCCAAACAAGCGCGCGGTGGATTTCACGCCAATCAGCGCGTCATCCTCTTTATCCTGATGCGCGTAGATTGTGTCATAAAACAGCGTCCAAGCAATGCCTGCCAGCCAAAGCAGAACCGGCGGCAGGGACAAGCTGCCGGTGTGCGCGGTCCACGCAACCAAGACCCCCCAGTTGAAGGCAAGGCCCAAGAACACTTGCGGCCACCACGTAAAGCGCTTGGCAAACGGATAGACGATCACCAGCAAAAGCGAGGCGATGCCAAGCAATATCGCAGGCGTGTTGAAGGTGAACAAGATCATCGCCGCAAGCAGCGCTTGCAGCCCCATCCAGACCACCGCCTGTTTGACGGTGACTTGCCCTGACGGAATGGGGCGGCTTTTGGTGCGGGCGACGGCGGCATCAAAGTCGCGGTCGGTGATGTCATTCCACGTACACCCCGCCCCACGCATGAGGATCGCGCCAAACGTACAGCCAACTGCGATCCACAGATCAAACAGGCGGTAGCCAGCAGGGTCGGCGGCGGCGGCAAGGGCCAGCCCCCAAAAGCACGGGATCAGCAGCAACCACGTCCCGATTGGCCGGTCCGCGCGGGCCAGCCGCAGATAGGGGCGGGTGGGGGCAGGGGCGAAACGGTCAACCCAATTGCCGACGGGGGCATCGGCCACGCTGGCCTGTGTAGGGTTTGGTTTTCTGTCCTCTGGCATTTGGCCCGATGCGGTCATAAGTTGCCCCCTATGGGAAATGCGAAAATCAGACTCTTTGTAGATCAGCCCGTCGGGGCGGGGCAAGCGCTTGCGCTGAATGAGGCGCAGGCGCACTATCTGTTTGCCGTGATGCGGCTGACAGTGGGCGCGTCTGTGCTGGTGTTTGACGGGGTTCACGGCGAATGGCGGGCCGAGGTGGCCGAGGTTGGCAAGCGTAAGGGCGTGCTGGTCTGTGTTGAACAAACCGCGCCGTTGCGAATGCCGCCCGACCTATGGTTGCTGTTTGCGCCGATCAAAAAGGCGCGGACCGATTTTATCGTGGAAAAGGCAACCGAATTGGGGGTGGCACGGGTGGTCCCGGTGCAAACCCGCTTTACCAATGCGGACCGGATCAAGGTGGACAAGTTGCGCCTGCACGCGATTGAGGCGGCAGAGCAATGCGGCGGCACCTTTGTGCCGCAGGTTGATGATGTGACGCCTTTGTCCAAGGTTTTGGCCAACTGGCCTGCCGAGCGGCGAATTTTGTGGTGCAATGAGCATTTGGCGGGCGTTGTAGCGGCTTTGCCTGAAGATAAGGCTGGGCCTACGGGTGAGGCTGGCCCTTGGGCTGTGCTGATTGGCCCCGAAGGTGGGTTTTCGCAAGAAGAACAAGACCAACTGGCCGCGATGCCGCAGGTGGTGCAAGCCAGCCTTGGCCCCCGCATTTTGCGCGCCGATACGGCCGTGGTGGCGGCCCTGACCCTTTGGCAAGCGCAGTTGGGAGATTGGGCATGAACCTGATCCGCCCCGAGGCGCAAGCCGCCCTGTGGCGGTTGCGTGAGGTGTTTGGCGCTGTGGGTTTGGCGGCTGTGGGCCTGTGGTTGGCGGGTTTGGGTGGCTATGTTCTGGTGCCTTTGGGCGCGATTGTGGTGGTGCTGGCCGCAGGCTTTGGCCTGCTGGCATGGCGGCGCTTGCGCTTTGCCCAAGCGGGCGATGCGCCGGGGGTGGTGGAGTTGGATGAAGGCCAGATCAGCTATTTCGGCCCCGATGTTGGCGGGGCTGTCGCCTTGCAAGACCTTGTGGAACTGCGCCTGATCACGGCAGGGGGCCGCCGGCTGTGGCGGTTGCGCCAGCAAGACGGGCAGGCACTGCTGATCCCGGTCAGCGCGATGGGGGCCGAGCGGTTGTTTGACGCCTTTGCCGCCTTGCCGGGTATGGATACGGGCGTGTTGGTGGCGGCGGTGGACCCGGTGGGCCGGGCAGAACCGGGCAGGGTGGTCACGCTTGGCAGTGACAGTCGCGTGATTTGGCGCCGCCCTGCGCGTGCGGTCTTGACTTGACCGCGCCAAGGAGACAGGTCTGTCCTCTGTGAATTGATGAAAAGATCGGAGCCTGCCCCAATGTCTATTCCCCAATCCGGTGGCGGACCGATTGAAAGCTTTGACCAGCTTGCGGCCTATATGGAAAGCGGCTGCAAGCCTGCCGCCGACTGGCGCATTGGCACCGAGCATGAAAAGTTTGGTTTTCTGACCGACACCCACGCGCCGTTGCCCTATGACGGGCCGCGGTCTGTGCGCGCGATGCTGGAAGGCCTGCGCGACGGTTTTGGCTGGGAGCCGGTGGAGGAGCAAGGCCATCTGATCGGCCTTGAACGCAATGGCGCCAATGTGAGCTTGGAACCGGGCGGGCAGTTTGAACTATCGGGTGCGCCCTTGGCCACGATTGGCGAAGTAGCTGCGGAATTGGACAACCATCTGGCCGAGGTGGCGCAAGTGGCCGACCCGATGGGAGTGGGGTTTCTGGGCCTAGGCGCCGCCCCGGTTTGGACGCATGACGACATGGACCGGATGCCCAAAGGGCGGTACCGTTTGATGACTGACTATATGGGCCATGTTGGCACGCATGGCACGCAGATGATGTACCGGACCTGTACGGTGCAAGTGAACCTCGATTTCGCGTCTGA
Organism: uncultured Pseudorhodobacter sp.; assembly: GCA_965363575.1. Lineage (GTDB taxonomy): Bacteria > Pseudomonadota > Alphaproteobacteria > Rhodobacterales > Rhodobacteraceae > Pseudorhodobacter. Next base: position 3,122 of record CBDTUV010000042.1, read on the forward strand.
GGCGGATATGGTGAAAAAGATGCGCGTGTCGCTGGCCTTGCAGCCGGTGGCGACAGCGCTTTTCGCATCCTCGCCGTTCTTTGAAGCTGTGCCGAATGGCCATAAATCCTGGCGCAGCCGCATTTGGCGCGGGCTGGATGGGTCGCGCACCGGCATGCTGCCGTTCATGTTTGAGGATGGTGCCGGCTTTCAGCGCTATGTCGATTGGGTGCTGGATGTGCCGATGTATTTTGTCTATCGGAACGGTAAATATATCAATGCCTTGGGGCAATCTTTCCGCGATTTCCTGAAGGGCGAATTGCCTGCGCTGCCGGGCGAAAAGCCGACCCTGTCGGATTGGGCGGACCATATGACCACGGTTTTCCCCGAAGCGCGGGTCAAGAAATACATTGAAATGCGCGGGGCCGATATGGGCAACCGCGATTATACCGTGGCGCTGCCTGCGTTTTGGGTGGGGCTGATGTATGATTCCGCGGCCTTGGACGCCGCGTGGGATTTGGTCAAAGGCTTTGATGCAGGCACGCGTGAGGCGTTGCGGATTGGCGCGTCGGTCAAAGGGCTGGACGCCGAGGCGGATGGCGTGAAGCTGGCCGATTTGGCGCGGGCGGCGGTGGGGTTGTCGCATGCGGGTCTCGCCGCGCGTGGGTTTGGCGAAGAGGCGTTCTTGGCCCCTGTGGTGGACAGTTTGAAAACCGGGGTCACGCAGGCCGACCGGTATTTAAGTTTGTATCATGGTGAATGGGGCGGCGATTTGGACAAGATTTACGCCGCGGCCAAGTTGTAATTCGGGGGCCGTTTGGCCCCCTTTTTTACCCCTACAATGCCTTATGCGAACCGTCACAAAGCGGCGCGTTTGCCGACTGCTTGCAGCCGCAGAAAAACACCTTTTTGGACGCATCCGCCGTGTATTTTATCGGCGCAAAGCTGGACCCTTTGTGGGACCCATCGCAAAATGGCTGCTTTGCCGATTTTCCGCAGGCGCACCAGAAATAGGATTTTCCATCCTCAACCTCTACTGGATAAGGGGCTTTTTGGGCGATGTTTGGCGTATCGGTCATGAATGGTTCCAATCTGCTGGGTTGTCGGAATTGTTGGGCGACAGGCCAAGGATATCGCCCTCGGTGCTGCAACCCAAGCCCAAAACGGTGCGGTTGGCATAGCCGAAATAGGCGCTGACTTGGTTAATCTCCAAGATTTCCCCATCGCTCCAACCTGTTCCGCGCAGCGCTGCCACATCGCCTGTCGTCAGGCTGGCAGGTTCCTCGGTCAGTTTGCGCACATAGGCCATCGCGACCTGTTCCTTGGCCCCAAGCCCGCAGGCAGAAACCTGCTGCGCCTCCATCCCGGCGCGGATTTGGGCGGATTTTTCGGGGTCATCCAGCAAGCGTTGCAGGCCTGCGAAATGGTGTTCAACGCAATAGGTGCATTGGTTCAGAATGCTGACCCACACGCCCAAGGTTTCGAGGAACCATTTCGGCACGGTGTTGGCGCTGTGATGAATGGTGCCTTTGTACATCGCCATATGCGCCTCCATCGTATGGGGACGAAGGCTGTGCATTTGCATGATGTTATCAACATTATCCCCCGGCCCTTTGACGCGGTCATAGAGTTGGCGCAGTTTGTCGGTGGAGTCTTCGTAAGAGATGGTTTCGATCCAGGGCATGGGGGGCTTTCTGCGGAGAATTTTGAAAGCAAGCTACGCTGAAAGCGGCATGGAGGTCAAAGAGGTCCTGTGTCGCGTTCCTGTCCTGTCTGGGTGGCAGAGTCATCCCAGATCAGGTTGTGGTAGTCAAAGCCGGTTCGGATCGTCGGTTTGACCACGTCGAAATAGGGCGACAGGTCAAAGTCGCGCGGCGCAAAAAGCGAGTGGTTGCGGATGTGAAATATCTGATCTCTGGCGTAATCGCCTTTGTGACCGCTGAGCGTAATGCTGGGCAGGATCGGATAGTTGATGGATTCGTAAGCCAGCGCAATAAGAGATGAACAAATGGCGAGGGTCGGATCGCCAGACCCAACTGAAAGCATTTTTCTGCGCCAACGAACCGGGATTGGTGGGGATGGTAAAAAATAGCGCATCAGATCAAAGACATTGTGCATGTCATATTGCAGCCCGATCTTGTCAACCATGAACGCCACCAGCGTTTTGCGGTCCGCGTCGGTCAAACTTGCTGGGCGGCAAATACGGGTATTGAAATTTTGGTATTTTGACAAAGGCGTAGGCACACAGCCTTCTGTCACAAGCACTTCAATCAGTCGCGGGCGCTCTGTGCCATCGATGGGCATAGGCATGGCATCGCCAATGTAGAATGCGGCGTGTGACCAAGTGGATTGCGTCAGATATTTTATCGCGCTGGACAGGCGGCTGTCGCCCTCAACCAACAAGATATCGCCGGGGACAAGCGTGTCGCTGAGTGTTTTGAAATTCGCGGGTGTATAGGGGTGATAGCCGGGGATAGGCCGACTTAGTTTTACCGCAAGGCGCCGCCCGACTTTCTCCAAAAAGGGTCGGATTGAGATGATCAAGCGCAGGTCCTCTCATCGGGTTCGAAGCAAGATTAATCGAAATGCCGGGCAAGTGTGAGTCAAAACAGCGTTACGCGCGGCGCTTGGGGGTTCAGATTAGGCGCTTGCCCCACAAATCATATTCACCGGCCTCTTCGACCTCAACGCTCACGATATCCCCCGGCGCTAACCCCTCAAACCCTTCATCAATAAACAAATTCCCGTCAATCTCGGGCGCATCGGCTTTGGTGCGGCAGGTGGCACCGTCGGCATCGACCTCATCCACGATGACTTGCAGGGTTTGGCCGACTTTGGCGGCGAGCTTGGCCTCGGAAATCGCTTGGGCCTTTTCCATGAAACGGTTCCAGCGGTCTTGTTTCACCTCATCCGCCACATGGTCGGGCAGGGCGTTGGAGCGCGCGCCGGCAACGTTTTCGTATTGGAAACAGCCCACGCGGTCCAACTGCGCCTCATCCATCCAATCGAGCAGGGTTTGAAATTCGGCCTCAGTCTCGCCGGGATAGCCGACGATGAAGGTGGAGCGCAGGGTGATATCGGGGCAAACGTTGCGCCACGCGGCGATTTCATCCAGCGTTTTGGCGGCAGCGGCAGGGCGGGCCATGCGCTTCAGCACATCGGGGTGGGCGTGTTGGAACGGGATGTCCAGATACGGCAAAATCAGCCCTTCGGCCATCAGCGGGATCAGGTCGCGCACATGCGGGTAGGGGTAGACGTAATGCAACCGCACCCACGCCCCAAGCGAGCCAAGATCGCGGGCAAGATCGGTGATATGGGCGCGGTGGCCCTTGTCGATTGCATGTTTTATATCAACGCCGTAGGCGCTGGTGTCTTGGCTTATCACCAGCAATTCGCGCACACCGGCTTGCACCAGCTTTTCCGCCTCACGCAGCACGGCATGGGCAGGGCGGCTATTTAGCCGACCGCGCATATCGGGGATGATGCAGAATTTGCACTTGTGATTGCAGCCCTCGGAAATCTTGAGGTAGCTGTAATGGCGCGGGGTCAGGGTGACGCCCGAGGCCGGCAAAAGGTCGATAAACGGGTCGGGTGACGGCGGCACGGCCAGATGCACGGCGTCCAGCACTTGCTCATACTGCTGCGGGCCAGTCACGGCGAGGATATTGGGGTGATGCTCGCGGATATAATCGGGCTCGGCGCCCAAACAGCCCGTGACAATCACCTTGCCGTTTTCTTTCAGCGCCTCGCCAATCGCATCCAGACTTTCCGCCTTGGCACTGTCCAAAAACCCGCAGGTGTTGACGATGACAGCATCCGCACCCGCATAGTCGGGGCTGATGGCATAGCCTTCGGCGCGCAGGCGGGTCAGGATCCGTTCACTATCGACCAGCGCTTTGGGGCAGCCAAGGCTGACCATGCCGATCATCGGTTGGCCATCGCGGCGCGGTTCGGAAATCCGCGCTTTGGGGGCGAGGTCGGGGCGGAGGTTTGGCGGGTTTTGTGTCATGCGCGCGGTATATCCGGGATTGCGGTTTTGGGGAAGGGGGGGGCGGATGGACGGTGTTGTTTTGGTAAGAACTTGTTTTTCCAACAGATTGTCGGGTGAGAGCGGCTGATTGTATTGACGGGCCATGGGTGGTTGAAAATAGGTCGAATTTGATAAGATAGTGGTTGGGTGTTTGATGTTCTGGGCGAATTCCACACGGCTTTTGACGAAAAAACAACGGTTTAGGTTGAATGATGTTGGCGGCGGCATCCCCATCGCTGCAACCCTTTGGCGCTGGAATGTGCTTGGCCTTCGGGTGGAAAATTAAAGGTTCGTCCGTAATGTCAGATGCCAGACATAAGGGAACGGCGCGATGCACGGGCTGATTAACAGGGCAATCCAAGGCTATGTGCGCGATACGCATGGCGATTTGGCATGGCAACAGGTTGCACGCCGGGCCGGGCTTGGCCCTGATGGGTTTGAAACGATGCTGACCTATGAGGACAGGCTGACCGATGATGTTTTGCAGGCCTGCACCGCCGTTCTGGGCCGACCGCGCGATACGATCCTTGAGGATTTGGGCACGTTTTTGATATTCAACAACGGCTCTGATGCGCTGCGGCGCCTATTGCGTTTTGGCGGTGTGACGTTCACCGATTTTCTGCAAACCCTGGAGGATACGCCCGGGCGTGGCCGCCTTGCTTTGCCCGACCTGGACCTGCCCGTGTTGGATTTATTTGAAATCTCGCCCCGCCTATATACATTGCAGTGCCGGTTTCCGATTGTAGGAAGCGGGCATGTGATCGTAGGTTTACTGCGGGCAATGGCAGATGATTACGGCGCCTTGGTTTTGCTGGACCATGATGGCCAAAGCCTAGAGGGTGAGATGATTGTCATAGAGTTGTTAGAGATGTCGTATGCAAAGGGTCGCAGTTTCGATCTGGCAACCCGGGGTGAGTGAAAGGTAACGCGCGTATGACCAATGAGGCCATGCAGATTGAACGGTCGGCGCTGAACCGCTTGATGCCCATGCATCTTTGGATTTCGCGCGCGGGTGTGATTGAATCGGCCGGCGGCACGCTGTGCAAAGCCTTTGGGGCCACAGTCCAGCAAGGCGCGCGGTTTTTCGATCTGTTCGAAGTGCGCAGCCCCGGTGGCGTGTTCTCGGTTGAGGATATGCGCCGCCATGATGGTGAACGGTTGCAGATTGTCCGCAAAGAACAAGGTGCCGTGCAAGGGTTGCGCGGTATTGCCGTGTGCTTGCCGCAAGATGCGGGCGTTTTGGTCAACCTTTCCTTTGGGATTGGGGTAATTGAGGCGGTTGTGGCCTATCAGCTGACGGACGCCGATTTTGCGGCGACCGATTTGGCGATGGAACTGCTTTATCTGGTTGAGGCGAAAACCGCCGTGACCGAGGAATTGCGAGAGTTGAACCTGCGGTTGCAAGGCGCGCGCGATGCCGCCCAAGAGCAGGCCTTGACCGACACGCTGACTGGGCTGCGCAACCGCCGGGCGCTGGATGTGACCATGTCGATGTGGATTGACCGCAAGGTGCCATTTGGCCTGATGCATATTGATCTGGATTTTTTCAAGGCGGTGAATGACACGCTGGGCCATGCAGCAGGCGACCATGTACTGCGCGAGGTGGCCAAAACCCTGCTATCCGAAACCCGCATCGGTGACACGGTTGCCCGTGTCGGGGGGGACGAATTTGTCATCGTTTTCAGAGATTTGGTGAATGCAGGCAAACTGACGGGCATCGCCAACCGCTTGGTCGAACGGCTAAGTGAACCCAGCGTGTTTGAGGGACAGACCTGTCGCATCTCGGCAAGTATCGGCATTACGATTTCGACGGATTATGACGTGCCCAATGCTGATAGAATGCTCAGCGATGCCGATGAGGCGCTTTATGCGTCAAAAAACGCGGGGCGCGGACAGGCAAAACTGTTTCGGGGCGATGCGGTTTCGGACCCCGCAGCGCGGGCCTTGGGCGGCAAGGTTTAGGACGTCCCGCCATGGATGTCGCAGCCTAACGAGGTCAAAAGATCATAGGCAGTTTGCCCTAAAACCTGGTCTTTTTGCGCAGCCGTCAAGCGTGAGGAGTGTACAGTCTTCACCGGATTGTCCTTGAAAATCGGATAGTCAGAGCCAAGCATGACCCGATCCGCGCCCAACAGGTCGACCGCGGTTTCCAAGGCGCGCGGCCCAAGGGATGCGCAATCGTACCACAACCGCCGCAGCCGATCGGTTGGAAAGGGCGAATCGGGATTGCGATGCCGGGCAATGCTTTCCAACCGCTCAAAGATAAACGGCAAAGTGCCCCCCAGATTAACGATTTGAAACCGAATGCCGGGATAGGTTTCCAGCATATCGGACAGGATGACCGTTAGCGCGGTGTGGGCAATCTGGTTTTGCAGTTCCAGCGCCGACACGCGGTATTGCGGATGCTCGGGCGGCAACACGGGGGCCGTTTGGCCCAGCAAAAGGCCGGGATGCACCATGACCAGCGCGCCCAAACGCGATGCCTCGGCCAGAATGGGGCGCAGCGGGGCCGCCGCATCAATCGTTGAAAAGTAATTTCCGGGCAAGATGATGCCGGGCAGACCCAGCGCGCGGATCGCCGCCACCTCGCGCACCGCCAAGGCGGTGTCGGCCAGCGGCAAGCCTGCAAGACCGATCAGCCGCCCTTTGGTCTGCTGACCCAGTTTCGCCAAATGCTGGTTGAATGCTGAAATTGCAGGGGCCGCATCCACGGGCAGCAGATCCACGCCCAATGCACCGGGAAAGGTGATCAGCCTGTGGGTGATGCCCGCGCTGTCCATCTGTGCCAAACCCACCTGCGGGTCATGATAGGCTGCCGAAAAGGGAAAGCCGCCATTCATCGCGATCATGCTGTCTGTGCCATCGGGCAAGCGGCGCAGGCAAGGATAGCTGCCGCGCGCGCGCAGCATGTCGGGCAGCGCGCCCCCGTAATAATGCGAATGCATGTCAATTTGAAATGGCATGAAACCCTCCAGCTTTTGCCACCAAACCATGGCACGCGCACCCGCGCAATTGCCACTAAGCTGTTCAAAGCGACTTTGTGGAGACGGGAAAAAGGCTGAAAAGCAGGGGCTATTATGTCCGTAATTCGGCACAATCCTTACAACCTAGGGGGAAAAGCGCCAAATTTTACCATAATTTTGATTGAATTTTCCGGTTAAGTGTAAGAACAGGCAACAAAGGCAGGATAACCGCTATGCAAGTTTTTCGTCAAAATAACGCGGATGGGGCGTCGATCGTGGGCTGGGGCGTGCGAGTTTTGCTTTTGTCCCCCGCCGAAGACGTAACGCAAACTGTTGCCGGTATGCGGATTGCTGGGCTGGGAGGCAGTGTCGAGCTTGAGAATGAGGCGTTTGCAGCGCTCGACACGCTTATTCTTGAAGAAACGGGCTATGGCCTGCTGATGATCGAATGTGATTCGTTCGGTGGGCTGGAAGGCGGGCGTAACCTGGTGTCGATGCTCCATAAAGGGGGCGTATCAATACCTGTGATTTTGGTAACCTCGGACTGTGCCGAGCAAGTGTTCCCCTATGATTTCAATGGACCTATTGTCCTGCGCGCGCCGGTTTCTGCAGTTGGCCTGCGGGTTGGGTTTGAACATGCGATGCGCGACCGTTTGGTGTTCCAAGCCGCGTAATGCCACCCCACGGATGCAAAAAGGGCGGACCGTTAGGCCCGCCCTTTTCGTATATCTTGGGCCTGAAACTCAGGCGGGTCGCTTATGCCAACGAAAGGTTGGTGGCAGATTCGCGACCGTCACGGCCAGCTTCGATATCGAAGGTGACTGCTGCGCCATCGGCCAGCGTACGCAAGCCAGCGCGTTCCAGCGCCGAGATGTGTACGAATACGTCTTTGTTGCCGCCTTCTGGCGCAATAAAGCCGAAGCCTTTAGTTTCGTTGAACCATTTCACGGTGCCCTTGGCCATCGCGAGATCTCCTGTCTTTGGTCCGCCCGCACAATGCGGCGGCTCGGCACGTCAGCTAGTAATCGAGTTGCTGTGGCCGTGAGGCGGTAGACAGTGGTCGATAGAGATAACGTCGCAGTCAGAACATAGGGTTAATCCGCATAAATTGCAAGAGTATCTAACGCGTTGGTATTTGCTGCGGCAAAATTCACAGGGGCAATAGGCGGAAACATGTGCGAAGATGCGACAAAGGGAGGACGAACCGATGCCAGAAATTGCCAAAGAGTTTAACGGTCAGACCGTAATCACCACCTTTGAGATGACGCCGGGGACGGCGGCGGATTTGATGGAGGCGTTGCAATCAGCCTATGCCGAGTTCATCCGCCATCAACCGGGGTTCCTGGGCGCGGGGTTGCATATGAATGACGCGCAAACGCGGATTGCGAATTATTCGAAATGGCAGCGGCGTGAGGATTTTCAGGCAATGCTGCGCACCGGCGAGATGCGGGAACGAAACCGGGTGATCGCGGGCCTGTGCAGCCGGTTTGAGCCGGTGATGTATGAGGTGGTAGACTCTTTTTGAGGGTCGAAATTTGATTAACTATTTTGCGCGGGTTGATGTAGATTGGCCCAACCAAAGCAACCCCGACGAATTGGAGAGATTATTATGGAAGCCCAAAGCCTAATTGTGATTTTGATCGTGGGTGGTGTGGCCGGCTGGTTGGCAGGGCTGATTGTCAAAGGCTATGGCTATGGTATCATTGGAAATATCGTGGTCGGCATCGTCGGTGCCTTGGTCGCCGGATGGATATTCCCCATGATGGGCCTTGGGTTTGGCGGCGGTATTCTGGCCTCAATTATCCACGCCACGGTTGGTGCGGTGATCGTACTGTTCTTGATCCGCCTGATCAAACGCGCCTGAGGGGTCAGCGCCCCCGCCGCGGTTTGCCTCCGCGCATGCCCGCACGGCCAGCGGTGGAACGCCCGGCCATTTTTTGCGCATCCTCCACCGCCTCTTCGACGACCGATTGACGGGCCAGCGGGTCGTCGGCGATGGCCAATTCGACCGCTTCCAACCGTTTGACCTCATCGCGCAGGCGCGCGGCCTCTTCAAATTCAAGGTTCTCGGCCGCTTTGCGCATTTGCACGCGCAAACCATCCAGATGGGCCGCAAGGTTGGATCCGACCATTGGCTTGTCAATTTTGGCGGTGATGCGTGACTGATCGGTGTCACCTTTCCAAAGGCCCGCCAGCACATCCTCGACGTTCTTTTTCACGGTCGTGGGCGTGATTCCGTGCAGGGTGTTGTAGGCGATTTGCTTGGCGCGGCGGCGGTCGGTTTCGCCCATCGCGCGTTCCATCGACCCGGTGATCCGGTCGGCATACATGATCACCCGGCCATCGACGTTGCGCGCAGCCCGGCCAATGGTCTGGATCAATGAGGTTTCGGACCGCAAAAACCCTTCCTTATCCGCGTCGAGAATCGCCACCAGCCCGCATTCGGGGATATCCAACCCTTCGCGCAAAAGGTTGATCCCCACCAGCACATCAAACGCCCCCAGCCGCAAATCCCTTAGAATTTCAATGCGTTCAATGGTGTCGATGTCCGAGTGCATGTAGCGGATGCGAATACCTTGTTCGTGGAAATACTCGGTCAAATCCTCGGCCATGCGTTTGGTCAGCACGGTCACCAATACCCGCAAACCCGCCAAGGCCACGCGGCGAATTTCGTCCAGCAAATCATCCACTTGGGTTTCCACCGGGCGAATTTCGACCATCGGGTCGATCAGGCCTGTGGGGCGAATGACCTGTTCGGTAAACACGCCGCCTGCCTGTTCCAGCTCCCATTTCGATGGGGTGGCCGACACAAAAATCGACTGAGGGCGCATTGCGTCCCATTCTTCAAACTTTAGCGGCCGGTTGTCCATGCAAGATGGCAGGCGGAACCCGTGTTCGGCCAGCGTCATCTTGCGCCGAAAGTCGCCCTTGTACATGCCGCCGATCTGCGGGATCGACACGTGGGATTCATCGGCAAAAACAATCGCATTGTCGGGGATGAATTCGAACAGTGTCGGTGGCGGTTCGCCCGGTGCGCGGCCGGTCAGATAGCGGGAATAGTTTTCAATCCCGCTGCAAACGCCCGTCGCCTCTAGCATTTCCAGATCGAAGGAACAGCGCTGCTCCAACCGCTGCGCTTCCAGCAATTTCCCCTCAGACGTCAGCTGGTCCAACCGCATCCGCAGCTCTTTTTTGATGCCGATGATGGCTTGGTTCATCGTCGGGCGCGGGGTCACGTAGTGGCTGTTGGCATAGATGCGGATTTGGTCAAACTTATCGGTTTTGGCCCCGGTCAGCGGGTCAAATTCGATAATGGCTTCAAGCTCTTCGCCGAAAAACGAAAAGCGCCAAGCGCGGTCGTCAAGGTGGGCTGGCCACACCTCTAGGCTGTCGCCGCGCACCCGAAAACTGCCGCGCTGAAACGCTTGGTCATTGCGGCGGTATTGTTGGGCGACCAACTC
>CBDTUV010000043.1:0-13545 GCA_965363575.1 uncultured Pseudorhodobacter sp.
CGCCGCGCGACTTTTTGTCAGGGTATGGCGAGGTGGCCAAGTATGGGCTGCTGGGCGATGAGGCCTTTTTTAGTTGGCTAGAGGCGAATGGTCCTGCGCTGGCGGCGGGTGATATGGCCTTGCGGCAATATGCCGTGCGCCGGTCGGTTGAAATGAAGGCCGAGATTGTGGCGCGCGATGAAACCGAGGAAGGTGACCGCGCGCTGTTGAACCTTGGCCACACGTTTTGCCACGCGCTGGAGCAGGCCACCGGTTATGGCGACCGGCTGCTGCACGGTGAGGGCGTGGCGGTCGGCTGTGCCTTGGCGTTTGAGTTGAGCATGCGCTTGGGCCTGTGTAGCCAAGAGGCGCCAAGCCGGGTGCGCGCCCATTTGCGGGCCATGGGAATGAAGGTGGATATTGCCGATATTCCCGGCGATTTGCCCTCGGCTGAGGCGTTGTTGCACTTGATGGGGCAAGACAAAAAGGTGGTGGATGGGCAGCTGCGGTTCATTCTGTCGCGCGGGATTGGCCATAGTTTTGTGGCCAGCGATGTGCCGGGCGATGTGGTGTTGGCGCTGTTGCAGGATGCGCTGCGGGGGCGCTGACCCTTAAACCGACGCCGCCAGCAGGCTTTGCGAATAGGGGTGCTTTGCTTCCATTTTGCGCAAGGTTTCCACGCCCATAATTTCAACTATCGCGCCGTCTTGCATCACCGCCAGCCGTTCGCACATATGGCCCACAACCGACAGGTCATGCGACACCATCACATAGGTTAGGCCACGGTCGCGGCGCAGATCGACCAGCAGGTTCAAAATCTCGGCCTGCACGGACACGTCCAGCGCGCTGGTGGGTTCGTCGAGGAGGAGGAGTTCTGGTTCGGGGGCCAAGGCGCGGGCGATGGCGACGCGTTGGCGTTGGCCGCCGGACAATTGGTGCGGATAGCGAAAGCGGAACTTTTGACCCAAGCCTACGTCATCCAGCAGTTTGACGACCCGCGCGTCAATATCGCCAAAGCCGTGCAAATGCAGGGTTTCGCCCAGCACCTGATCGACCGAATGGCGTGGATGCAGCGAGGCATAGGGGTCTTGGAACACCATCTGCACGGTTTTGTAAAACGCCTTTGGCCGGACCTTTGTAAGCGGGGTGCCATCGACCACCATGCGGCCTGACCAATCCGGGGCAAGGCCTGAAATGGCGCGCAAAATGGTGGATTTGCCTGATCCACTTTCGCCGACCAGCCCGAAACTTTCGCCTTTTGCCACGGTAAAAGAGGCGGAGCGCACGGCGTCCACCCGGTCGCGGCCTGACCCGAACCATACGTTCAGTCCGTCTATGTCTAGCATGCTCATAGCCTACCACTCACGCTTGGGGCCTGCGCCCATGCGGGGTCACGCTTTAGCACCTCTAGGTGGTCGCGCGGCGCATCAAGCCGGGGCAGGGAGTTCAAAAGGCCGCGCGTATAGGGGTGTTTGGCTTGCGCCAATTTATCCGCCTCACAAATCTCGACAATGCGGCCTGCGTACATGATCAGCACGCGGTCACAAAAATCAGCAACCAAGTTTAGATCATGGCTGATAAAGATAAGGCCCATGCCACGGGTTTTGACCAGCTTGTCCATGATATCAAGAACTTGGCGCTGGACTGATACGTCCAAAGCGCTGGTGGGTTCATCGGCAATCAGAATCTCGGGGTTCGGGATCAGCATCATGGCGATCATGATACGCTGGCCCATGCCGCCCGACATTTCATGCGGATAGGCGCGCATCACGCGGTCGGCGTCACGGATTGACACAGCCTCCAGCATTTCCAGCGATTTGGCATAGGCTTCGGCCTTGCTTGCGCGGTTGTGCTGGCGATACGCCTCAATAATCTGATCACCGATGGTCATCACCGGGTTCAGCGAAAACTTGGGGTCTTGCATCACCATTGAAATCCGCTGGCCCCGCACGGCGCGCATTTCCTTTTCCGTCTTTTGCATCAGGTCGACGCCGTCAAGGCTGATCTGCTTTGCCTCAACAATCCCCGGCGGGCGGATCAGGCGCAAAATGGCGCGCCCGGTCATGGATTTGCCAGACCCGCTTTCGCCCACAATGCCCAGCCGTTCACGGCCAAGGGTGAAGGAGACACCGCGCACGGCATCAAACACGCCTTGGCGGCTGGGGAAACGGACCCAGAGGTCTTCGACATCCAAAAGTGTATCCATCATTCGCCCCCCTTAGGGTCCAGCACATCGCGCAACCCGTCACCGAGCAGGTTGAAGGCGAGCGATACGGTGAAAATGGCAAGGCCGGGCATGGTGGCGACCCACCAATGGTCAAGGATGAACCGGCGCCCTTCGGAGATCATCGCGCCCCATTCGGGCGAGGGCGGTTGTGCGCCAAGGCCAAGGAAGCCAAGGCCTGCGGCGGCGAGGATGATGCCAGCCATATCAAGTGTCACGCGCACGATAAGCGACGAGATGCAGAGCGGCCAGATGTGGCGCGTGATGATCCGCATGGCGCCGGCACCTTGCAGTTGGATGGCGCTGATATAATCGGCCGCGCGGATGGTCAGCGTTTCGGCCCGTGCGATACGGGCATAGGGCGGCCAAGCGGTGAGGGAGATGGCGAGGACGGCGTTTTCAATGCCTGCGCCCAAGGCGGCCACAAAGGCCAGCGCCAGAACGAGGCGCGGAAAGGCGAGGAAAATATCGGTGATGCGCATGAGGACAACATCGACCCAACCGCCGACATAGCCCGAAACCGTGCCGACCAGCAGGCCGACCACCGGGGCAATCAGGGCTACAAGGGCGACGATATAAAGCGTGATCCGGCTGCCATAGATCAGGCGCGACAGGATATCGCGGCCAAGGCTGTCGGTGCCAAGAATATGACTGTCGGTGCCCAAGGGGGCAAGCCGATTGCCAAGATCTTGGACAAAGGGGTTATGCGGTGACAGGATCGGGGCAAAGGCCGCGATGCCCACCAAAGCCAGCAAAATCCACAGGCCAATCATCGCCATGGTATTGCCACGAAACGACAACCAGCCTTGGTAGATCGCGGACAGCTTGGCATGCCTGCGCGAGGTGGGAGTGTCGGTCAGCAGCCATTGCCGCAGGGTTTGGTCAGCCATTATATTGGCGTCCTTTTGTTTGGCAGGGGGCTGTTTGACGCGAAGTTGATTGCCACGGGGCTATTTGGCACGGGGGTCAAAGACCTTGTACAAAAGGTCGGAAAAGATGTTCAGCAAGATGAACACAAGGCCCACCACGACCGTCCCACCCAAGACCGCATTCATATCGGCTGACAGTAGGGCTGTGGTGATATAGCTGCCAATGCCCGGCCAGCTAAAGATAATCTCGGTCAGAACCGACCCTTCCAAGAGGCCTGCGTAGGAGAGGGCGATCACGGTGATCAGCTGCACGCGGATGTTGCGGAAGGCGTGTTTCCAGACCACATCCCATTCCGACATGCCTTTGACGCGGGCAGTGGTGATGTATTCAGCGCTCATCTGTTCCAGCATGAAACTGCGGGTCATCCGGCTGATATAGGCCAAGGAGTAATAGCCGAGCAAAGATGCAGGCAGAACGATATGGCTGAAGGCGTCTTTCAACACGGTCCAGTTGCGGTCCAAAATGCTGTCGACGAGGATCATGCCGGTGACGGATGGCACGATATCCTCATAGAATATGCCCACGCGACCCGGACCACCGACCCAGCCCAGCATGCCGTAAAACACTAACAGACCCATCAGGCCCAGCCAGAAAATCGGCATGGAATAGCCGACAAGGGCGACCACGCGGGCGACCTGATCAATCCACGATCCTTTGCGCACCGCGGCGACAACGCCCAAAGGCACGCCCAAAACGATGCCAAAGAACACGCCCAAGGTGGCGAGTTCCAGCGTTGCGGGAAACACCCGCGCGATATCTTCGGACACCGGGCGCGCGTTCAGCAAGGACATGCCGAAATCGCCGTGCATCACATCCCAGACGTAATAGGCAAATTGCACGATCACCGGCTTATCAAGGCCCAGTTGCAGATACACCGCCTCATAGGTCGATTGCGATGCACGCTCACCCACAATCGCGAGGACCGGGTCAATCGGCATGACCCGCCCGATGATAAAGGTAATGAAAACAAGGCCCAGCATGGTGACTGCGATAGAGCCTATGGTTTTCAGTGTTCCGGTGAACCAGCCGGGAAGCGGCGCGCGGATGCGCGCCCCCCCCCGATTGTCATTGGCATTGTCATTGGCATTGTCGTTGGCCTGCGCCATTACTTCGTGACTTTGCTGTAATCAGCCGCGCTGATCGCCTCGCCCGTGGTGAAGTTTTTCACATTGTCGCGCACGCCGTCCTGTTCGATTTGCTGGAACATGATGACGAAGGGCGATGTTTCACGGAATTTCGACTGAATTTCCTGATAGAGCGCAATCCGCTTGTCACGGTCGCCTTCGGTCACGGCAGCCTCGGTCAATGGTGTCAGACCATCTGTGTCCCATGCCAAACGCCATGCCAGCAGGCCAGTCGCTTTGGCCTCTAGGCTGTTGTCGGGGTTATAGGCGAATGTGGCTGCGTTGGTTTGCGGATCGGGATAATCCGGGCCCCATGCTTCCAGCGACATATCCAATTCGCGCGCACGGTAGCGGTCAAGGATCTGCTTGCCGGTGCCGACGGTGATGTTCACCTTGATACCAGCTTGCGCTGCGGTGTTTTGGAAGGATTGCGCAATCTCGATACGTTCCTGCGCTTCGCGCACGCCGACCTCAATTTCAAGGTTTTCAACGCCTGCCTCGGCCAGCAGTTCCTTGGCCTTTTCGATGTTCAGGCTGAACGGATTTTCTGTTGAGGCGCCCAGATAGGTTTTGGGCAGGAAGTTCTGGTGAGTGGTGTATTGGCCATTCAGGAAGCTGTTTTGCATACCTTCATAATCAACCAGATATTTGAAGGCTTGGCGCACTTGTGGTTTCGACAGGACCGGATGGGTCTGGTTCAGGCCCAGATACATCAAACGGCCTTTCAGCTCTTCTTGGATCACAACACCGGGAGCTTTGCGCGCGCCTGCGATATCTTCGGGGTTCAGGTTGCGGGCCACGTCAATATCGCCGGCCTCTAGCAGCAGGCGCTGGCTGGCACTTTCGGCCACATGGCGCACGATCACGCGTTCCATGGCAGGCGCGCCGCCGTAATAGTTGGGGTAAGCCTGCAAGGTCACGGACTCATTCGGCTTCCAGCCAACAAGGCTATAGGCGCCCGAACCTGCCGAATTGGTGCCAAGCCATGCGTTGCCCATGTCGCCATCGACCTCATGCTCCATCGCGACTTTCATATCGACGATCGACCCGATGGTTGCGGTCAGGCAGTTCAGTACGAAAGATGTCGCATACCGCTTGTCGGTGGTGATGGTCAGGGTGTTGCCATCTGCCTTGATGGTTTCCGCCACGTTTTCCGGGGTAAAGCCGAATTGCGTGAGAATAAACGAAGGCGTTTTGTTCAAGAGAACCGCGCGGCGCAGCGACCATTCGGCGTCTTGGGCGGTGACCGGGTTGCCGGATTGGAAGGTGACACCTTCGCGCATGGTGAAGGTGATGGATTTGCCGTCTTCCGACACTTCCCAGCTTGCGGCCAGATCGGGCACATAGCCTTCGTCAAAGTTCAACGGGTTGAAGTTTACCAGCTTGCTGTAGATGTTTTGGTTCACGTCCGAGCCTGCAAATTCAAAGCTTTGCGCAGGGTCCATCGTGGTGATGTCGTCAATCCGGTTCGCAATAACCAGCATATTTGCCGGTGTTTCCGCGACCACGGCCACGGAGGTAAAGCTGAGCGCCACGGCCATCGTGGCCCCGGCCAGTGTGTTTTTCCAAATCGTCATGTGATCAACCTCTCTGTTGCAGTTCAAATAATCGGGGCAGGGTGGGGGTTTAGGCCCCCCAAGTTTTCTCAAGCACCCGAAGCCAGTTTTCATGGCACAGCTTGGCAATCAGGCCCGTGCCATATCCGTGTTGTTCCATCGCCGCGCGCAGAGCAGGCAGGCCGGAACAGCGTGTCACATCTTGGGGCACCACAGCCCCGTCATAGTCGGACCCAAGGCCAACCCGGTCTTCACCGACAAGTGCTATCAAATGGTCGATATGCCGTATCATCTGTGTCATCGGCACGTCCGCAAGCATTTTGCCATCATCTCGCAAGAAAGCCACAGCAAAGTTAAGGCCGACCATTCCGTCACTTTCCGCAATGGCCGCGAGTTGTTTATCGGTCAGGTTGCGGCTGTGCGGGCAAATGACATGGGCGTTGGAATGCGTGGCGACCAAGGGCGCGTTGGATAGGCGGGCCACATCCCAAAACCCGGCCTCATTCAGATGTGACAGATCCAGCATGATGCGCAGATCGTTGCAGCGTTTGACCAGCCGGACGCCTGCGTCGGTCAGGCCTGCACCAATATCGGGGCCGCTGGGATAGCGAAACGGCACGCCTTCGCCAAAGATGGTGGGCCTGCTCCAGACCGGGCCAAGCGAGCGCAGGCCAGCTTGGTACAGCACCTCAAGCGTGTGCAGGTCGGGGTCAATCGCCTCGGCGCCTTCGATATGAAAGATGGCGGCCATGATACCTGCGGCCATCGCCGCGCGGATATCGGCCACGCTGCGGCAGATTTTCAACGCGCCCAGCCGTTCCATTTCAAACAGAATGGCGGATTGCGCCATGACGACCGGGAACGCGTCTTGCCAAGCAATCGGGTCAGGTAAGACCAGCTGATATTCCGGCTTGGTCATTTCCTCAAACTTCAGGGCCAGATCGGTGGGCGAGGGCACATAGACCGCAAAAAAACCGCCTGCAAAGCCGCCTTCTTTGGCGGATGGTACGTCAATTGCACCGGGACAGCCCGTCAGAAAACTGGCCGCAGCCGACACGCCGCCCGCGCGGTAGAGTTTTAGCAAAACATCATTATGGCCATCAAAAATCGCTGGATGCACAGGTTGAGTCACGAATTTGCCCCCAATTAGTGCGGCCACGCTAACGCATTTTCATGGCTGGTCCATCGATAATTTATCCATCCCCGAAAATAATGACCGATTGATAAAAAATTGCGCAGGGGGGGGCTGGGCGTGCCTTGCGCGCCCGTGATGCGCTTAGATAATAGCCTTTTCCAAAAACGGTTCTTTGCGCAGCACACGGGCAAAGCCCAAGGGTGACAGGTCCAGACTGCGATAGCCGCCATAGATCAGCCATTCCGCCGTGCCGCGCCCCATGGCAGGCGATTGCTGTAAGCCGTGGCCGGAAAAACCATTCAGGAACAGAAAGTTCGTGATTTCAGGATGCGGGCCGACAATGGCGTTCTGGTCCAGTGTGTTCATGTCATAATGCCCCGTCCACTCACGCATGACCTTGATCGCCTCAAACTGCGGGATGCGGGCGGCGATGGCGGGCCAGATGTGGTTTTCCCAGAGCGCGTGATCCATGCTGAAATCATCATGGGCGACTGCCGGGTCATGATCGGCATGTCCGCCGGCCATATAGCTGGCCTTGCCATCTTGGCGGAAATGCACGCCTGAGGGGTCGATGGTCAAGGGTAGCGGGCGGTCAAGCGGCTGTTCGGCGGTGAAAACCCACGTAAAGCGTTTGCGCGGTTCAATCGGAATGTCGATCCCTGCCAACGCCGCGGTTTTGGCGCCGTGGGTGCCTGTGGCGTTGACCACTTGGCCGCAAGCCACGACATCGCCCGAAGCCAGCGTGATGCTTTCGACCCTGTTGCCGTCTGCGTTTTTGGTGATCGCCACCACCTCATTCGCGATGTATTCGGCCCCTTGGCGGCGTGCGTTGCGGCGAAACATATCAAACAAGGTGATACCGTCGAAATAGCCTTCGTTCGTTGTGTTGATGCTGCCCAGCACGAGGTCATCGACGTTATAAAAGGGATAGGCCGCTTTGATCTGATCAGGGGTCATAACTTGCGTGGCGGCCCCGGCTGCGGCTTGGGCTTTTTGGCTGGCGCGCAGCACATCGGCGAAGCTTTCGGTATCGGCCAGATACATATAGCCGAAATTCTGGATGGTCAGTTTGGGCGCGTCGGACGCAGGCCCCATAAAGCGCGGCAGGTTTTGGACAAACTCTGCCCCGAATTGTGAGATTTGGACGTTCAGGGCCGATGAAAACTGCTGACGGATGCAAGAATTGGTATGGGACGTAGCTGCATTGGCATAGGTCGGGTCGCGTTCCACCACCAAAACCGAGCCGTTGAAATCGGGGTTGTTGGTCAAGAACCATGCCACCGACGATCCCATCATCGCCCCGCCCAAGATCACCACATCATAAGATGTTTTCTTGGGTGTCTGTGTTTTTGTAGCCTGTGTCATGCCAAACCCCACCTATGACTAGGATCTGAGTTACAGCGCGCAAATCACCGCGATGCAAGGCAATTCTGTGGGGGGATGCACGCGGTTTGCCGCAAGGATAAGGCGGCGGGCCAATTCTGTCGACGTGGCCCGCACCCGATCAGTTGATCCCGTTTTCGCGCTGCAACGCCCGGATATAGGCCACGATGGTCAAAACATCGGCCTGCGTCAGCCCCGGCACCGCCGGCATATCGCCAAAAGACCAATGATGCGCGCGCACGCCGTTTTGGGCGGCCAGAACAAAGGCCATATCGCCGTGGTGGTTCGGCTCATAAATCTTGTGGACCAAGGGGGGTGCCACGCCGTCTTTACCTTGCGCATTTGTCCCGTGGCAGGCCGCACAGGTCGCGTCAAAGGCGCGGTTGCCCATTTGCTCGGCCTCGGTGAATTGGGCGGGAAGGGACACCACAACCATCGCACCATTGGCCGGCGGGGTAGCGGTTTGGGGGGTGGTTTGGCTGGTTGGGGGCTGCATCACATACCACCCCCCGGCAGCTATTGCGATGGCGGCGAAGAAAAGTGCAAGTTTGGTCATGGCTTAAGGCCTTTTTTGGATAGGAGGAAAGCGGTACGCATGTTGGGCGCGCAGGTTCGCTAAGGCATTGGGGTTGCGTAGCTATTGGCTGATCACAGGGCAAGTTGCGCAGTTGGCACAACAGGTCGCCGCAAAGTGACCATGCGTCAGGTCAAGCGTTTGGGTGGGCGCAACAGGCCGCTGTCACGGGCCGCAACCAGCGGGGCAGGGCGGCCTGTAAAACTGGCGCGAGACACCGCGGATTGAGGTGCGGGATTTGCATCACTTGTCATGATCGCCAAGAATATGCCTGTACAGCACGGCGCGGCGTTTGTCTCTGCATTGGCTTTGCCCATGGCCTTGCCACAATCGGTTTGTGCGGCCATTGGCGGCAGCGAGGGTAGGTTTTCGCTGTATGCGTTTGCTGCAATACCATCATGCAAACCGCTTGCCGCATGTGCCGATGCGGGCGGGGACAAGGCCAGACCAAAGGCAAAGACAAAGGCGAAAAAGGCCTTGAGCAACGCAGAAAGGGGCGATTTTTGGTCCATTTCACAGGGGTGGAGAAACTGCAAAGCGCTGTCAACCCATCCAGCGCTGGAAGGTTGGTGACATAACCGTGACGGATTGGACCGGTACTCTGCAGCCCATTAGACCCATGCGTCGGTTAGGCAAACGGGGCATCGCCATGCATTGAAAAGGTCGGGCCGAATATATCGCTGTTTGCGTCCTCATCCCTTTTGGCCTGCTTTCGACGGGTTGAGGCGGGCCTTGGGGTGGCGGCATTGCCCCGCGCTTTGGGCGAGGCTTATGTCGCGGCGGCCTACTTGGCCGATAAAAAAATTGATCACTATTGCGCAAATTAGTGAATTTGACCTGATCAAGTCATCCTGTGACCCTTTCGCCAACCGGAGGGATCACCTTGCAAGAGATATATGAAACGCTGAAAGCCATGTCATTGGAGCAGCTGCGTGCGGTTATTCGTGCGGGCCAGTATCAGTCACACACGGCCGGTTTGGGGCGCGGGTATTTACAGACCAATCTGTCGATTATGCCTAAAGCCTATGCTTTGGCATTTCATGCGCTTTTGGCAACGCAATCCAAAGCCTTGCCCGCTGACGGGTGTGTCTGACACCGGTAATCCGATGATGTTCACCATGGGCCGCGACATTGATAATCGCACCGATGTGTCGGCCTATAATATCTTTCGGGATGGCAAGTTGGACGGGTCGGTGAGCGATATTACCGACCTGTGACGCGATGATATGGTGGTGTTTGCGCTGTGGTGTTTCGTTACCTTTGAATATGCGCTGCAAAAGGCGGGTATCCTAGTTTGGCATATTGACCATAACGGGACCGTGACGATGTTTCGATCTAGCTTAAACACGGTGCCGTCTGGTCCGTTTTCGGGGGAAATGGTTGTGGCGATTTCGCGGCGGTTTCCCTTGGCGCATGGTGCCCGGTCTATTGGGGTGATCCTGCGGGGCTGGGCATTGCCGATATTTCCCGACCCGATTGGGGCGATGCAGCCCCGGTGGGGGCAGGCGAAGTGCCAGTGTTTTGGGCCTGCGGCGTGACCCCGCAAGTCGCGACTGAAGCGGCGCGCTTGCCGATCTGTATCACCCATAAACCCGGTCACATGCTGATCACCGACATCGCCGAGGATGCAGAAAACCCCGTGATGATCTTTTCCACTCCTTAAGAATAACAAACCACCCTATCCAACAAGAAATACCGTTATGAAAACCACACTTAGTATTCTCGCCGCGCCTGTTGCTTTTGCGTTGCCTGCTGCCGCCGAAGATCTGGCTGTTGTCGGCAGCTGGTCCAACCTGCCGCTGCACAAGCAATAGAAAGCGCCGTTTTGGAATGAGATTTTGCCTGCGGCATCCGCTGGCACGCTGAACGTGACCCTGACCATGCTTGACCAAATGAACCTTGGCGTGGGCGATGTGTTCAGCCTGCTGGGCGACAGCGTTTATGATGTTGGCATGAACGTGACCGATTATGCGGTGGCCGATGCGCCAGAGATGGAAGGCTTGGATGTGCCGCTGTTGGCCCTGACCGCCGATGAGGCGCGGGCGATGGTCAATGCGGCCCGCCCGATGGTTGCCGATATTTTCGCAGAGCATTTCAATTGCCATCTGCTAGCCATTGCGCCCTATCCGCCGCAGGTCGTGTTTTGTAATGCCGAGATCGGCAGTCTGGATGATCTGAAGGGCAAGAAAGTGCGCGCTTCAGGCCGGATGACGGCGAAGTTTTTAGAAGCTTTGGAGGCTGAAGGCGTGAATGTCAGCTTTGCCGAAGTACCCGGTGCGTTGCAAAAAGGCGTGGTTGATTGTGCGGTCACCGGGGAGGGGCGGGCTATTCAGCGGGCTGGTGGGAAGTGCCTACCCATTTGCTGCCGAGCCCCTTGGGTGGGTTGGGACAGTGTTGTGACGGCGATGAACATTGACAAGTGGAACAGCCTGGGCGCGAAGGCACAGGCCTTGATCACCTCCGAGATTGCGGCAAATTTTGAAACCTCTGCTTGGGCAATCGCGCAAGGCGTGTTGGTCAATGATGTGGCCTGTTTGACCGGCAATATGGCGATAGTGCATCAGGTAATGTCCATTCCATGACGCTGGTTGAGGTGTCGGACGCCGATTTCGCCAAGGCGCGTGAGGTGCTGGTGGCCGAAGTGTTGCCTGAATGGGCGGACCGTGTGGGTGCTGACTGGACCAACCGTTGGAATGACACTGTTGGTGCGGCCGTGGGCGTGACGATCGCGCCCAAGTAACCTGCGCTGCGTTACGGCATCGGTGACCCCAAGGAGGCCCCTCATGGCACAAGATATTCTGACAACACTGCGCAAATTGAACCACGGGATCGCGATCCTTATCGGGATCATGCTGTTGATCTGCGCGTCGGTTAATTTGCTGGATATCGTGCAGGCTGGTGCGCAAAGGCGAATTTGACCAGTCTGAGGCAGCAATTGGTGCCTTTGGCGAAGACGAGGCCGTGAAATGATCTGGTCCATCGCCGCGGGCCTGTTTGGGCTGCTGACACTTTCGATTCCCGTGGGCATCGCTTTGTTCCTGCTTGGTTTTGGCACCGACGTGTTTTACCACCCGTTCCCGCTGATCAAAGGTTTGGGCAATCTGGTTTGGTCCACGTCGAACACCGCGACCCGTACCTATGCGGCCCTTGACCACTGGGTCAGTCGGCTGCCGGGGGGATTGGTCCATGCCAATATCGCCACGGCGGCGATGCCGCAGGCCGAAAAGTTGGGCTATGACCCCAAACTCTTTTCCGGCGCAATTGCGGCGGGTGGGACGCTGGACATTATGATCCCGCCTTCGATCAGCCGATTGTTACGGCTTTTTGACCCAAACCTTGATCCAGCGGCTGTTTTTGGCGAAAGCGTCCTTGGCACCGTCAAGATCACCTCGTTGATCATGCGCGTGGTCATTGGCGGGTCCTTCTTGGACTTTACGCTGGCCTCGGCGGGGCTGGGGCGCGAATTGCAGGCGTTCTTGGATGGGTTGGGCTTGTCGCCGATGGTCGTAGCAATCCCGATCATCGTGCCGCTGGTTGTGGCCCAAGGGTTTGACCCGATCTGGCTTGGCATTTTGATGATTGGGCGGGTCGAAATGGCGTTGATCACGCCGCCAGTGGGCCTGAACCTGTACGTGGTGCATGGGGCGCGCAAAGGCGGTAAGATGTCGGATGTGATGCTGGGGGCGATCCCTTATGCCTTTGCGATCTTGCTTATGGTGGCGGCTTTGATTGCATTTCCGCAGATTGCGCTGATGCAACCGAACGCTTTAGAGTAGCGGGATGAATGATATGCACACCACCGCTTGGCCACAGCTGAAAACCGCCGGGTTCAACGGGATTATCGTAAGCTTTGGCGCGACCTTGAGCGAACCGGCCAATCGGGCGGCCTTGGCCTTTCGTGACGCACTAGAACGGGCAGGGCTGGCGGGGGTGCAAGAAACCTCAACCTCGTTGGTGTCGACCTATCTGCGCTTTGATCCGTTGGCGCTGGACCACGCGGCGATGCGCGCCGCCTTGACCCAGCTTTTGGCCACGCGCGATTGGTTTGCCGCAGACTTGCCCCATGGGCGCAAGCTGTGGCGGGTGCCGACCGTTTATGACCCGGCCTTTGCCCCGCAATTGGATGAGGCCGCACAGGCTGCGGGCCTAAGCACGGCAGAGGCGATTGCGTCGATTTCCAGCGCGCGGGTGCGGGTGCAAACCATCGGATTTGCGCCGGGCATGCCCTATTTGGGCGAATTGCCCGATGTGTGGAACATCCCGCGCCAAACGGCCCTGACCGCGCAAACCCCGGCGGGCGGTTTGTGTGTGGCCATCCGGCAATTGGTGTTGTTTCCCGTGGCCACGCCGACAGGTTGGCGCCATATCGGGCAAACCGCTTTTCGCTTGTTTCGCGTTGAGTCCGATGCGCCCTTTGTGCTGCGCCCCGGCGATGAGGTGGTATTTGAACAAGCCACACCCGAAGCTTACGTCCGCATGCAAAGCGACCCCGACGGTGGCGCTGTGAGCGAGGCTTTGGAATGAGCAAGGTGGGGCAATGAGCAATCACTTGAAGATCGTACGCGCAGGGCCAAGCATGACCGTGCAAGACCAAGGGCGCGCGGGTTACCTTGCGTATGGCCTGTCGCGGGGCGGGGCGG
>CBDTUV010000044.1:0-13388 GCA_965363575.1 uncultured Pseudorhodobacter sp.
GCCCCTTTGCGCAAATCAACGGCCAGCCCGAAGGCGCTGTTTCCCCGAATGGCCGCATCATGGGCAGCTATCTGCACGGCATGTTTGCCGATGACAGCTTTCGCGCCGCCTTTTTAACCGCACGCGGGGCCGCCGCCTCGCAAATTTCCTACAGCGACACGGTGGAAAATACGCTGAATGCCTTGGCACAGCATCTGGAACAGTGCCTTGATATTGATGGCTTGTTGGCACTTGCGCGCTGATGCTGCCGCCCAAACTTCAGGCAAACCAGCCCGATCAGCCCAAGGAAACGCCACCCCCACGCCCCGCGCCCAAAATATAACCACCTAAACCTTGTAGCGAATCGTCACTTCGCTTTACCATTCGGTCAAACATCAAAACAACAGGGATTGGATTTGCTATGCAGAAACAACTTTTCGCGACCACGCGCCGCAGCCTGCTTATGGGCGCGGGTGCCGTTCTGGGGGCTGGCTTTTTGCCTAAAATCGCCCTCGCGCAAACCCCGCTGAAAGTCGCGGGCATCTACACCGTTCCGGTCGAACAGCAATGGGTCAGCCGTATCCACATCGCGGCCGAGGCTGCAAAGGCCGCGGGGCTCGTCGATTATTCCTATTCCGAAAACACCTCAAACACCGACTACCCCCGCGTCATGCGCGAATATGCCGAAAGCGGCGTAAAATTGATTGTGGGTGAGATTTTCGGGGTGGAACAAGAGGCGCGCGAAGTGGCCGCCGATTACCCCGATGTGGCCTTCCTGATGGGGTCCAGCTTCTTGCCAGATGATGCGCTGCCAAACCTGTCGGTGTTTGACAATTACATCCAAGACGCCAGCTATCTATCTGGGATCATTGCAGGTTCCATGAGCAAAGGGAACATCGGTATGGTCGGCGGCTTCCCGATCCCCGAGGTGAACCGCCTGATGCACGCCTTCATGGCCGGCGCGCGCGAAATGAACCCCGATATCACCTTCCAGATCAGCTTTATCGGCTCTTGGTTTGACCCACCCAAAGCCAAGGAAACCGCCTTTGCAATGATCGAAAATGGCGCCGATATGCTTTATGCCGAACGCTTTGGCGTGTCGGATGCGGCCATGGAAAAGGGCGTTCTGGCCATCGGCAACGTGATCGACACCCAAGCCGATTACCCCGATACAGTGGTCGCCTCGGCCATCTGGCATTTTGAACCCACCTTCAACGCGGCCCTTGCGGCGGTGCAGGCAGGCACCTTCAAAGCCGCCAACTACGGCACCTATTCCTTTATGAAAGAGGGCGGTTGTTCCTTGGCCCCCCTAGGCACCTTTGAGGGCAAAGTGCCAGAGGCCGCAATGGCCATGGTCGCGGAAAAAGAGGCCGCTATCAAAGCAGGCACCTTTACGGTCACAGTCAACGATGAAGAGCCTAAATCGTCGTGACACCCGCACATCCCAAGGCGCAGGACGTTGTTCTGCGCCTTGATAACATTACCAAACGTTTTGGCCCCTTGGTCGCCAATGACGCGATCAGCCTGACCCTGCACCGCGGCGAAGTCATTGCTTTGCTTGGTGAAAACGGGGCGGGTAAAACCACGTTGATGAATATTCTCTTTGGCCAATACACCGCCAATGCAGGGAGTGTGGAGGTGTTTGGCCACCCTTTGCCCCCGGGCAACCCGGCCGCTGCCTTGGCGGCAGGTCTGGGCATGGTGCATCAGCATTTCACCTTGGCCGACAATCTATCGGTGCTGGATAACATCCAACTCGGCACCGTTCCCTTGTGGCGCTTGGGTCTTGGCAGCAAGGCTGCCCGCGCCAAACTGGCCAAACTCGCCACCGATTTCGGCCTTGGCATCGACCCGGACGCGCTTGTCGGCAGCTTGGCTGTGGGTGAACGCCAGCGTGTCGAAATCCTCAAGGCCCTATACCGCGATGCGCGCATCCTGATTTTGGATGAACCCACTGCCGTTCTGACCCCGCAAGAAAGCGATGCTCTGTTTGACACCTTGCGCCGTGCGGTGGCAACCGGCTTATCCGTCATCTTTATTTCCCATAAACTGCATGAGGTTATGGCCCTATCCTCACGCGTTTTGGTGCTGCGTCATGGTAAACTGGTGGGTGAGGTTGCAACCCGCGACACTGACCGCCACGCGCTCGCAGCCCTGATGGTAGGCGCCGAAGTTACCCCTCCCAGCGTCGCCCCGCAAACCCCCGGCCCAGCCCTTTTGACCCTGCGCCAAGTATCCACCCGCAACATGGGGGCAGCCCCGGGCCTGAAATCGGTGACCCTCGCCTTGCGCGCAGGCCAAATCACCGGGCTTGCAGGCGTGTCAGGCAATGGTCAAGCGGCCTTGTCCGATCTGATTTCGGGCCTCACGACCCCGCAATCAGGCGCGGTAGAGATGCCCAATCTGCCCGATGTTTGGTCACCACGCGGGGCTGTCGCCGCAGGCATCGCCCGCATCCCCGAGGATCGTCACAAAACCGGCAGCATCGCCGATTTTTCCCTGACCGAAAACGCCATTCTGGAAACCTATGCCCAAGCGCCGTTCAGCCGCAATGGCCTCCTGAATTGGACGGCAGCCGATGCCCATACCCGCCATCTGATCGCCACCAATGACGTGCGCTGCCCCGGTCCCTCTGCGCCCATTCGCCAACTGTCGGGTGGCAATATGCAAAAGCTGATTTTGGGCCGGGTGCTAGAAGCATCACCCAAGATCATCCTCGCAAACCAACCCGTGCGCGGCTTGGATATCGGTGCTATCACCTACGTTCACAATCGCTTGCTGGCGGCGAGAGGTGTAGGCGCCGCCGTCCTGCTGATTTCCGAGGATCTGGATGAAATCATGGCCTTGTCGGATGTTATTCATGTCGTCTCAGAAGGGCGGCTCTCGCCTGAGTTTGCCCGTGGCACACTGACCGCCGCGGAACTGGGCCTATGGATGGCTGGCATAGGGTTTGCAAATGCGGCTTGAACCCATTGCCAACCCCAGCCTTGCCCGAAGCCTCGGCTTTCCCGCCGCAGCGCTTGTGGCGACCGTGGTCATCGCCTCGCTTCTGGCGGCCCTTGCCGGGGCGAACCCATTGCTGACCTTGGGCCTGATCGTCAAAGGCGCCGCCGGGTCCAAGTTCGCGCTTTTGGAAACCCTGAACCGCGCCACCCCGCTTATCTTTACCGGGCTTGCCATCGCCGTCGCCTTTCGCGCCAAACTGTGGAACATCGGCGCCGAGGCGCAACTTTACGGCGGCGCGATTGTCACTGTGATCCTTGGCACCTCCGCCCTCTCTGGCATCGGCGCTCTGGCCTTACCCCTCATCGCCTTGGGTGCAATGGTCGCGGGTGCGCTCATCTTGCTCGGCCCCGTCATGCTCAAGACCCGCTTTGGCGTGGATGAGGTGGTGACCACACTCTTGTTCAACTTTATCATGATCTTGCTCGTCTCCTACCTGCTCGAGGGTCCGATGAAAGACCCCATGGGGATGGGCTGGCCCAAATCCGCCCCGCTGGATAAGGCGCTGCGTTTGCCCCGCATTGCCGAAGGGTTGCGGCTGCATTGGGGCTTTGGCCTCGCCCTGATTTCAGCGCTATTGATCTGGTTCGTGCAAACCCGCACCACTCTTGGCTATGAAATGCGCGCCGTTGGCCTGAACCCCCAAGCCGCGCGGTTTGCGGGCATCCCGGTGAACGGCGTCTTGGTTAAAACAGCGCTTTTGTCAGGCGGACTCGCGGCCTTAGCGGGTTTTTCCGAGGTTGCGGGGCTAAAAGGCCACCTCAGCCTCGACCTGTCGCCGGGCTTTGGCTACACCGGAATTATCGTCGCAATGCTCGCCCTTCTGCACCCGTTAGGCGTTGTTATCACTGCCATTTTCGTCGCAGGCGTCTTTGTGGGCTCTGATAGCATGAGCAGGGCTGCGGGCGTGCCAACCTATATCGCCGACATGCTTTTGGCCTTGGCCCTCCTCCTCATGGTCCTCGCCATTGGCCTCGCCAAATTCCGCGTGGTGCGGGGATGAACGCACTGTTTGACATCCTGATGACCGCCAGCTTTTGGGCCGCCGCCGTGCGGATCGCCTCGCCCTTGATCTTTGCGACGATGGGCGAATTGATCTGCGAACGCGCAGGTGTTTTGAACCTTGGCATCGAAGGGATCATGGTCATCGGCGCGTTTTCGGGCTGGATGGCGGTCTATCTTGGCGCGGGGCTTTGGGGCGGTGTTGCGGTGGCGATGCTCGCAGGTATGCTCTTTGGCCTGCTGCACGCGACCTTGACGGTGCCATTCGGTCTCAGCCAGCATGTCGTGGGCTTGGGCGTCACCCTTCTGGCCGCCTCGACCAGTTATTTCGCCTATCGCCTGATCTTGCCCGAAGTCACCAGCCCACCAAAAATCGAACCTTTCCAACCGATTGAGATCCCATATCTTGTTGATATTCCATTGCTTGGTCCCGCGCTTTTTGCACAAACCGCACTAACCTATGCGGCCTTTGCGGTTGTGGCGATCACTGCCCTTACCCTCTACCGCACGCCGCTTGGCCTTGCCGTCCGGGCGGCCGGCGAAAGCCCACAGGCCGTTGCCGCCCAAGGGCTTTCGGTCACAGGCCTGCGCATGGGTGCGGTGATCATAGGCTCCGGCCTTATGGCCGTGGGCGGCGCGTTCCTGACCCTCTCGGCCTTCTCCAGCTTTTTCTTTGAGATGGTCAATGGTCGGGGCTGGATCTGCATCGCTTTGGTCGTCTTTGGCGCGTGGCGTCCGGGCAAGGCGTTGCTGGGCGCTTTGCTTTTCGCAGGCTTTGACGCTCTGCAAATCCGCCTCCAGCAAACCCCGATCGGGCAAATCGTTCCCTATCAGATGTTCCTGATGGCGCCTTATATCCTGTCCATCCTCGCCCTGATCCTGATGTCGCGCCGCGCCCAAGTGCCTGCCGCCCTCATGGTTCCATTCAATAAAGGGGAACGCTGAATGTTCGATCTTTTGGTCAAAGGCGGCACACTGCCGGATGGCAGCCGTGCCGATATCGGCATCACGGGCGACCGCATCATCGCGATGGGCGACTTGCCACAAAACGCCGTACAAACCCTTGATGCCACGGGTGATTTGGTCAGCCCTCCCTTTGTCGACCCGCATTTTCACATGGATGCAACCCTGTCTTATGGCACCCCTCGCCTCAACGCCTCGGGTACCTTACTCGAAGGCATCAACCTCTGGGGGGAACTGCGTGATATTGCCAGCGTCGATGACATGATCGACCGCGCGATGACCTATTGCGACTGGGCCGTGTCCATGGGTCTTTTGGCGATCCGCAGCCATGTCGACACCACCCCCGACCATCTGCGCGGGGTGGATGCGATGCTAGAGGTCAAGCGCCGCGTTGCCCCCTATCTTGACCTGCAACTGGTCGCTTTCCCGCAAGATGGGTTTTACCGCACCAAGACCGGGCGCGAAAACCTGATCCGGGCTTTGGACATGGGCGTCGATGTCGTGGGCGGCATCCCGCATTTTGAACGCACGATGGCCGACGGCACAGCCTCGGTGCTGGAACTGGCGCAAATCGCGGCGGACCGGGGCTTGATGCTGGACTTGCACTGTGACGAGTCTGATGACCCGCTGTCGCGCCATGTGGAAACCTTGGCAAGTGCTGTGCAACGCACGGGCCTTGGCGGACGGGCGGCGGGCAGTCACCTAACCTCAATGCATTCTATGGACAATTATTATGTGTCCAAACTTCTGCCCTTGATCGCCGAAAGTGGGATGTGCGCCATTCCCAACCCGTTGATAAATATTACTCTTCAAGGTCGCCATGACACCTTCCCCAAACGTCGTGGCCTTACACGTGTCAAGGAAATGCAAGCCCATGGCATCACTGTCGGTTGGGGCCAAGACTGCGTGATGGACCCGTGGTACAGCCTTGGGACCGCCGATATGCTGGATGTGGCTTTTATGGGTATGCATGTGGCGCAAATGACCTCACCGCAGGAAATGGCGCGCTGTTTTGATATGGTCACCCACCAGAACGCCAAAATCATGAACCTGCCCGATTACGGTTTGCATGTGGGGGCCACGGCCAGTTTGGTCGTGCTCGATGCCGGCGGCGCTGTCGAGGCGTTGCGCCTGCGCCCCGACCGCCTTTCTGTGGTGTCCAAGGGCAAACTGGTGGCCACGAAGGCGCGCAATGACACGCAATTGACGGTGCCGGGGCGGCCCGCATCAGTGCGCAGACGGCATCAAACAGGCAGCGCCTAAAGCTGCGCCTCAATCCGCCGTTTCAAAATTGCCAAGCCTTCTTCATCGGCCAGCAGTGCGGCCCGGCGCAGGCTGGCCGCGCGCAGAACTGGGTCACGCGTCAGCAAGGCCTCGCACGTCAGCGCGCGGGCCTCATGAACCCCCGTGCCATCGCCATGAAAATTCGCGCGAAAATAGGCCAGATCGGCCACCGCCATGCGCCGCGCCTTTAACCGCAGCTTTATCAAGGTCACAGTATCGCCCAAGCCGGGTTTAGGTGCAGGCACCACGCTGCGATCAGGATAACCGGAGCCGGGGGGCGGTTCTTTCATCAAGCCCGCCACTTTTAGCAAAATCTCGGCCCGGACCAGATGGAAATAACGGCTGAACGCGACATTGCCTGAATTGCGCGTATCATCCACCACCGCGCACAGCCGCGCCCAGCCAATCGTCACTTTGCCCAGCCGCAAATGATAAATCGCATCAATCAGCGAATTGCCTTGGATGATGTTGAAATCCAGATAGGTGCGGGCAAGGGCGAGCATTTGGTCCAACGTCGCCCGCGCGGCCACCGGGTTTTTGCCCAGCACCGTATTCGCGGCCCACAACGACATGAGCACATGCTTGTCTGCCGTTCCGGGCAAAGTCAGCGACATTGATGCCTCGGCCAATGCCACAGCAGCCTCGTTTTCCTCGACCACCTGATAGAGCAACGTTTGCGACCACGCGGCAAAGCCTTGGCCCCGCTTGTCTTTTTCGCTGATCGCACAATCGCGCAAGGCGTTGTTGCGCTCGCGCGCCAAGGTCATTTTGCCGATGGACCGGAAATGCGCCGCCTGCAAATAGATGATCTGCATCTTCAGTCGCGTTTCGCCAAGGCTTTCGGCCTTGCGCAAGGTATCCTCGGCCAGCGCCGAAAAGGTGGCATGGGACACCGAACTGGTTTCCTCGTAGGCGCGCAGCAACGGCAAGTGCAGCCATGCCGCCGACATGTCATCCCCGCGCTTTTGCGCCTGCGCAATTCCGTTTTGGGCCAGCTCGATCGCTTGCGGATAGTCCCGCGTGTGGGTCAAGGCCGTGGCATAATGCGACACGGCAATTTCAATCGCGCGTTCATTGCCGCCCGCCCGCAGCTTTGGCAAAAACTCGCGCCCCACCTCAATCGCGCGGGCAAAATCGCCCTTGAAACTCATCGCCTCCAGCCAAATCACGACCATTCGATCCAGCTTGGCTTGGTCGATCAACGCAGGATCGCGGCGCAGCCTGTCGCGAACCAGTAACAACAGGCGGTCCACGTCGGTCAAGTCATAGACCTGCAAGGCCTTGCGCGCGGATTGGATCAGGTAGGGCAGGGCGCGGGCCGGATCGTCCGCTGTGTCAAAATGAAAGGCCAGCGCCTCGCACACCTCATCCAGATGGTCGGTGTTTGCCGTTTCAATCGCTTGGCCAATGATCCGGTGCATGCGCAAACGGCTGTCTTCCAGCAAGCTGCCATAGATCGCATCGCGCAGCAGCGCGTGGCGAAACCGCCATTGGCCGGGCGCTCCGCCCGGTTCAGGCTCAATCAGTCCGCGGTCAGCAGCTTCGGCCAGATGGGGCGTCAAATCCTGCCCCTGCTCGGCGGTTTCAAGCACGGTTTGGCTGAATTGCCGCCCTTGCACCGCCGCAAAGCGCAGCGTTTGGCGCATGGGTGCCGGCAGCGCATCAACCCTCGCCATGACCAGATGCTGCAAATTGCCGCTAGCCAAATCAACCGCCACACCGGGTCGAATGATCAGCCCCAAGGGGCTGTCCATCAGCGCATCAATCGCCCCAAGATACCGCATAATTTCTTCTATAAACAGCGGGTTGCCTTCTGATGTCTCAAAAAGCCGCTTGATAAGTGACGGTGCAAGATCTGCGCTGCGCACCCGGCGCGAGGCCAGATCACGCGTCTCCTCTTGGGTTAACGCTTGCAATTGTAACGTGATCCCAAGGTCGTTCTGTGCCCAAACCTGCGCACCTTCGGGGCGTGAGGTCAGCAAGAATGGACAAGAAATCGCGCTCTCGGTTTGGCGCATCAAATCGACCAGCAGGCTGCGGCTTGATCCATCAATCCAATGCACATCCTCGATCACCACCAAGCATGGCGTGGTGACGTACAGCCGCGTCAGCGCCTGTTTCAGCGTTTCCCGCAAGGCCAGTGCTACGTTGCTAGCCGTGGCCATATCCGCAACCGATGCAGCCGGCGCAATCACATGGCGCAGCGGTTCCAGATCCAGATCATCGCCCAAAACCTGCCCCAGCCCGGCCAAAACAGCCTCTGGCCCTTCAGCCGGGTGAACCTGACTAACCGCCAGCAATATATCGATCAACGGCTGGTAGGGCGCTTGTGACCCATAGCGGCATTGCCCTTGAAACACCTGCCGCTCATTTTGCAAAGACAGGCGCAGATCATGCAGCAAGCGCGATTTGCCAATGCCGGGCGGACCTTCGACCAAGGCCATCTGCCAGCCCGGCGGCGCTGTGGTTACCGCATCGCGCAAAGCGGTCAGTTGCGCCCGCCGCCCGACCATATCCACCAACCCGCGCCGAATACGCCCGGCAAAGCGCACCTTTGCGTCCAAGGTTTTGTGCAGCGCAAACACATGCGGCCGCCCAGCGATCCCTTTCAGGCTTTGCGGTCCAAGGTCGGTCGTGTCAACCTCGCCCGCCACCTGTTCAAACATCGTATCGGTCAGTAAAATCTGCCCCGGTTGGGCCAGTTCTTGCAACCGTGCCACCGCATTAACGGGTTGGCCCATGATGTTCAGGTCCATCCCTGCGTCGGGCCCCAAATGACCCACCACCACCATGCCACCGCTGATCCCGATCCGAAACTGCGGCCGCACGCCAAAACGCTGTTCAATGGCGTCACTGCTCTGGGCGATGGCCGCTTGAAAGCTTAACGCCGCACGGCAGGCGCGCAAGGACGCATCCTCAACCGCCACCGGCGCGCCAAAGGCCGCCAGCAAACTGTCGCCACCAAAGGTCAGCGCGGTGCCACCCTCAGCCTTAACCGCGGTCACGGCCATCGCAATCAGGCGCGTCAGCAGTTGATAGGCTTTCTCATTGCCAATCTGTTCGGTAATCGCGGTTGATGCGGCCATATCGGCCATCAAAACGGCCGTCCATCGTCGCTCTCCGCCCAATTCCGAAATATCACGCATCAGGGGGTTACGTCCCCAGCGCGCGGTATCAATCGGCCCCGCAGAAACGCAATCCCCACCTCGGCGGCATCTGTCGCGATGAACACATCCATAGACGTATAGTCCTCAAACACTTACCGCGTGATCCGATTGGGTTTTGCAACCTTATGGATAGGCCGCGCTCAATTCAATCTCTCAAACCGGGTTAAAGGTCAAAACGCCTGTTTCACCTTGACGCCAAAACCATAAATTGCACTGTCAAAACAATCTGATCTTTTGCCCAAACTGTCATGGTCGCCCGCGCCTACCGACACCTGTATCGGACGAGGCCACGACAAAAGGCACAGGATCGCCTTTATGTAGTTAGTTTTTTGTCTTGTATCCGCAAGGTCAGGTGGCAGGCCACTCCCCTAGCACCCCTTGAAACGCGCGCCCTATGGGCCATATCAAAGGCTTGCACAGCCACCGCTCCAGACAGGCCTTTTTTCGGTGGGTCTTGCCTGTGTGGCGCGTCCCGCAATACGGTGGCAACATTCGGCGGCAACATTCGGCGGCGCAGCTTTTGACAAAAGGATGGACAACAATGCAAGACCATGGATCGCAGGCCAAAGCATCACAAGCCAAAGCATCACAAGAGCGGGCCGTTTTGGCGGGGGGATGTTTTTGGGGAATGCAAGATCTGATCCGCAAACTGCCCGGCGTGGTGAAAACCAGCGTGGGCTATACCGGCGGCGATGTCGCCAATGCGACCTACCGCAACCACGGCACCCATGCCGAAGGGATTGAGATTGTCTTTGATCCGACCCAAACCAGTTTCCGCGCGCTGTTGGAATTCTTTTTCCAAATCCACGATCCCACCACGCCAAGCCGCCAAGGCAATGACCGTGGCTTGTCCTACCGCTCGGCAATTTACTATGTCGATGACGCGCAAAGGGCCGTTGCCTTGGATACCATCGCAGATGTGAACGCCTCAGGCTTTTGGCCGGGCAAAGTGGTGACCGAAGTCGAACCCGTCGCTGAATTTTGGGAGGCAGAGCCAGAGCATCAAGATTATCTGGAGCGCCGCCCCGATGGTTATACCTGCCATTTCCTGCGTCCCGATTGGGTATTGCCCAAACGCGCCGCCGAATAACCCAATTCCGGCGGGCCGGGTTTGTCGGCCCGTCACCCGCCTTGACCCTCTCTGCCTAGCCCGATTAAAGGACATGCCATGCCAACCGCCCCCACCCCCGATGCTTTTGGCTTTGCCTTTGACAACAGCTATGCTCGCGACCTGCCGGGGTTTTATGTCGAATGGCAAGGTGCGGCGGCCCCCGAGCCTCAGATCCTTCGCCTGAACCACGCCCTCGCGCGCGAATTGGGGCTGAACCCAGAGGCGCTGGACACCCCCGAAGGGGCCGCCATTCTGGCAGGGGCCACAGCACCCGCCGGGGCCAACCCCTTGGCGATGGCCTATGCAGGCCACCAATTCGGCGGGTTTTCCCCCCAGCTTGGGGACGGCCGCGCGCTGCTGCTGGGCGAGGTGATTGACCAAAACGGCAAGCGCCGGGATATTCACCTCAAAGGCTCTGGCCGCACCCCGTTTTCACGCGGCGGTGATGGCAAGGCGGTGCTTGGCCCGGTCTTGCGCGAATATCTGATGGGTGAGGCGATGCATGCGCTGGGCATCCCCACCACCCGCGCCCTCGCCGCCACTGCCACCGGGGCGAATGTGCTGCGCGACACTGGTTTGCAACCCGGCGCCGTTCTGGCCCGCGTCGCCTCTAGCCATCTGCGCGTCGGTACGTTTCAGTTCTTTGCCGCCAAGGGCGAAACCGACAAGCTGCGCCAGCTTTTGGACTATGCCATCGCCCGTCATGCGCCCGAATTGGCAGCCGCGCCGGATGTACCGCCGGATGTACCCCCGAATGTACCAATGGCATACGTTTGGCATACGCTTAATGTACAGGCAAAATTGATCGCGCAATGGATGACCGTGGGCTTTATCCACGGGGTGATGAACACCGACAATATGGCGCTGTCCGGCGAAACCATCGACTATGGCCCTTGCGCGTTTATGGACCAATATGACCCGGCAACGGTGTTCAGTTCGATCGACCGCCAAGGCCGCTATGCCTATGGCAACCAACCCGGTATCGCCCGCTGGAACCTTGCGCGTTTGGCCGAAACCCTACTGGATTTCATCTCCCCGGATGAGGATGAGGCGATCCGCCTCGCCAGCGCCGCGATTGACCGCTTTGGTGAGGTGTATGAGGCCGAGTGGCTGGCGCTTATGCGGGCCAAACTTGGCCTGACCACCGCCCAAGAAAGCGACCTTGCGCTGGCACATGGGTTCTTGAAGGCGATGGAAGGGCAGGGGGTGGATTTCACCAACAGTTTCCGTGCCTTGGCCGATGTTTTGCGTGGTGACGCCGACGCTTTGCGCACCCAGTTTATCAACCCAGATGAGGCCCGTGATTGGCAAGATGCATGGCAAACCCGCCTAGCGGCAGAGCCTATGGACCCAGACCTCCGCGCTGCCGCGATGGATGCCGTAAACCCGCTCTATATCCCGCGCAATCACATGGTTGAGGCGGCGTTGGCTGCTGCAAACGCAGGCGATATGGCCCCGTTTGAAACCCTGCTTGCTGTTGTCTCAAACCCCTTTGTGGCGCAGGATGGCATGCAATCCTATGCCCAGCCCGCACCCGATGATTTTGGCCAATACCGTACGTTTTGTGGCACGTAAGTCTTTAATATATAAAGACTTTATTAAGATCAAGGATCACGATGAAAGCGTCCCATTCGGCAATTTTGGTGGCCCACGGCTCACCCGCAGACCCCGCCCCGCAAGAGGCCGCGATGCAGGCGCTGGCCGTGCGTGTGGCAATGTGGTTGCCCGGCTGGAAAATTCGCGGCACAACACTGGCCAAAGACGGCGCGCTTGACGCCGCAGTCGCCCAATTGCACGCACCGTTGGTCTATCCGTTTTTCATGGCCGAAGGCTGGTTTACCCGCACCAACCTGCCGCGCCGACTTGCCGCCGCCGGTGGCGAAAACTTGGTGCAACTTGCCCCCTTTGGCACCGATCCTGCGCTGATCGCACTCATGGCCGCCGCCGCGCAAGGGACCAATCCCTCCAAAGGAATTTTGATCGCAGCCCATGGCAGCAAAGTTTCCAAAACCTCATCCCAAACCACCTATGCAATGGTTAATCATCTGAAAGAACTAGGCTATTTTCCAGTGCTGGCCGGTTTTGTCGAAGAAGCACCCTTCCTTGCCGATGTCGCTCGCGACATACCTGAGGCTGTGTGTTTGCCGTTTTTTGCCTTGCGCGCAGGCCATGTGGTTCAAGACATCCCCGAAGCCTTGGACAGCGCGGGTTTCCAAGGTCAAACCCTCCCCCCCATAGGTGAAGATCCGCGGGTCGCCCAACTTATCGCCGCTGCCTTGACCCGCGCCTATGGCAGCAATGACAGAACCGGTCAACGCGTGGAAAGCCTTTCCATTTCGGCCCAATAAGGACCGAAAACTCAAAAAACCTTAAACCACCACGAAACCACAAATCATGCTTGCAACCCCATTCTGGTCAAGCTAAACGGCCCCTCAGACGATCCCCGATGCGGAGAGGTGCCGGAGTGGTCGAACGGGGCGGTCTCGAAAACCGTTGAGCCTGTGAGGGTTCCCAGGGTTCGAATCCCTGTCTCTCCGCCAGCGATCAAATTCATAGGTTTATTGATTGAAAATCAACTACTTAACATATCACCAGAGTAGCGATCAGACCAACCAGTCAGACCAATTTATGATAGCCAATTAAGGTCCGAGTAGCTGTGGTTGGTCTTGGCCGCACTGACCCACGTTGCAGTCGTTGAAGACCCTTCCAACACGACGAATTCGCCGTCGATCAGAGTTGCGGTGGCATGGATGCCCTTTTTGTTGCTGACCAACTCGAACTTGGGTTCGTCGGTTGCCGCTTGATGGGCTAGAACTGCACCTTTTGGCTTGGAGTGCTGCAGGAACATGTCGACACGAAGTGCGGGCAAGAGCATCCAG
>CBDTUV010000045.1:0-13280 GCA_965363575.1 uncultured Pseudorhodobacter sp.
GACCTCGCATCGCAGGAACAGCGGCGCAAACGAGCGGCTTTCACCCGAAGCTGCCCAAAAAGGGTGTCCAAAACGCGCGTGCGATAGTCATGGATGGCACGAACCCGGCCGCAAGTGGGACAGACGCGGCTCTCTCGGGTGATCTCATCGACCTGGTCGCAAAGGATTGTCCTCTGGATTTGCCCGACGATCCTCTTCCCATCCTCGAGGCGCAGCCCGAACCCCTCTGGGCAGGTGACACGGTACGCTCGCGATATGCTATCAAGCTGGTGAGTGCGTTTCTCCCCATTGTCGAAGGTTGTTTCGACCAAAATCCGAACGTCCATGGCAGCCCCCTCCCAAAGAACTCACCTTAGCACAGGTGAGGGGAACGACGATCACCCCCATGTTTTGTCCACTCCCTCTTTGATCAAGTTGCTACGATCATCTAAAGTTTCCGGAAACCGTTCTTGCCTCCGACATGATCCCACATCAATTATCGACCACGCCACCTTTGCGTTTTACGCAGAATCCTGCGCGACGCCAGCATATGCAGGAGACGTGCCCCGGCATTGGTGTAGAAAATCATCATCCCCATTGCGGCAGCAGGGGCGATATCGCCCGCATCATCCATGTTCAGCACCGCGACCGAGGCGAGTGCCGTATGAGTGGAATAGAGGAACACCACCGCAGACACCGTCGTCATTGCATTGACGAAAAGATAAATTGAAATATCCAAGATTGCTGGCAAGCAGACGGGCACGGTTACCCGAACAAACAATCGGTAGAATGGCTGACGCAGCGAACTCGCCACCGGCTCGAACTCACCATCGATCTGCTTCAAAGCAGTCAGGGCAGTCAAATGCCCAACTGTGTAAAAATGCGTCACGGTTGAGACGACCAAGATTGTCATCGTGCCATAAATCGCGTTCAGAGGGTTCGCCGGGTCGTTGAAGAAAAAGATATAAGCCAGTCCCAGAACCATACCCGGCACCGCCATTGGTAGCATTGCAAGAAATTGAAACACCCCGCGCCCGGCTTTGAGCCCGTCGATCTTTTCCACCATATAGGCCCCGGTGAACACAATCACAGTGCCGAATACCGCCGTCATCAATGCAAGTTTGATCGAGTTGTAGTAGGCCGCCCAACCTCCGCCGTCGGTGCGGTTGAAATCGTAGTTCTTCAAGCTCAGGCTAAGATCGTAGGGCCAAAACTGCACCAGCGCCGCGTATTGGCAAACAAGGATGAGCCCAAGGATGAACACCGCCATCGCCCCGCACCAGAGCAGGCACAGCGCATCGAATTGCGTGTTGGCTTTCGGTTGATAGGGAACGGACCGGGCCGACAGCAGTGACACCTGCTTTTTCTGAACCTGCCTGTCGACGATAAAGGCAAGCACAGCCGGAATGAGCAGGATCACCGAGACCACTGCGCCCATCTCAAAATTCTGTTGTCCGATAACTTGCTTATAGATGTCGATCGCCAACACATTATATTGGCCACCGATCACCTTGGGCAGGCCAAAATCGGTAATAACCAAGGTAAAGGTAACGAAAGCGGCAGAGATCAACCCGTATCGCGCTCCGGGAATTGTGACAGTCCAGAAAGTACGCCATCTGCTGGCGCGCAACGATTCCGCCGCTTCATATTGACGTTGATCTGCAATCGACAGCGCAGTGGAAATGATAAGCATCGCATGCGGAAAGGTGAAAAACACCGACCCGATGACAATCCCGATCGGTCCATAGATGCTGTGTCCCATCAAAACTGATTTCAACATCCCCTGATTGCCGAACAAATAGATCAGCGCAATGCCAGGCAATAGCGACGGCACCAGGATAGGCATCATCGCGACCAGTTTGAAAAACCCTTTGAAGCGCATCATGCTGCGGTTCATGGCATAGGCAAAGCCGAAAGCTGCACCTACTGTCAAAACAGTGCTTACAAGAGCGATAAACACTGAATTCTGGATTGAAGAGAACAGTGCCGGGTTCGAAAAATATTCGAAATAGTTCTGTACTCCAACCGACTTGACAGGGCGCAGGTTGATACGACGGAAAGTATTGCTGTCATACTCTTGCCATTCTGTCGTGTTTTGCAGATCAAGCCCAACCAAATAGGGTGCGTCCGCTTCGGTGCCGCGAATGCGGTATTTCAC
This sequence comes from uncultured Pseudorhodobacter sp., assembly GCA_965363575.1. Lineage (GTDB taxonomy): Bacteria > Pseudomonadota > Alphaproteobacteria > Rhodobacterales > Rhodobacteraceae > Pseudorhodobacter. The sequence goes on from CBDTUV010000045.1 coordinate 2,138, forward strand.
CGAGCTGCGAAAGCTGAAATCCGGAAACAATGCCGTCGCTGAAAGCCGCCCATCAGAAGAGGATCGCAAATCTCCCTCTTTAAACACTCTCAATTGCGCATTGATGGCAGCCGCAGATTGCGTCGGGCCAAACGTGCCTGCCTCATCGCTAACCTGGAATTCATAACGATCAAGATCAAAGCTATAAGTCACAAAGCTTTTCGACAGCATCGCATAAAGCGGTAGAGCCAGCGCCACGATCAGATAGAGGGCGATCACAGCCATAAAGGCGCGTTTAATGATTCCGTCTCGGTCAAGCTTCAGCGTGACATCGGATCCGGGGGGCAAGCTTGCGTCTGACATTTTACGTCCTTTCCGCAAAAACAAGAACCCGTTCAGCAGGCAATTCCACGGCCATTTCAAGCCCTGGCTTCAAGTCCAGTCGCCGCACTGCATTGATCGAGAAATTGGCGATAAGATCTTGCCCGCCCAAAATGTCTGATTGCAAGTGACAACGCCAATACGAACCAAGGAATTCCATATCCATTAGCCGCGCAGGCAACAGGTTTGCGGCGCCCGCTCCGGCCTCTGTGGACAGATGCGGCACAACATCTTCTGGCCGCACTGCCACTGTCACGGTCGCCCCTTCCGCCACGCCTTGCATTTTGGTCGTCAGCGAAACCGAGCCAAGCGTGACACGCCCGTTCTGATATGTCGTGGAAACCTTGTTCGTTTCGCCAATGAAATCGGCAACAAAAAGGGATGCGGGGGAACGGTAGATATCAGTTGGCGTGCCAACCTGTTCGACAGTGCCGTGGTTCATCACCACGATACGATCTGCCATCGAAAGCGCCTCTTCCTGGTCATGTGTGACCATAATCGTCGTCACGCCGAGTTTACGCTGCAATTCTTTGATTTCATGCCGCAGATGCACACGAACCTTGGCATCCAATGCCGAAAGTGGTTCGTCCAGCAGCAACAGGCCCGGATTAATCGCGATCGCGCGGGCAAGGGCGATGCGCTGTTGCTGACCGCCTGAAAGTTGCGCGGGGTATTTCTCGGCCTGCTCGGGCAACCCGATCAGGGCCAGCAATTCGGCCACGCGGACCTTGATTTCCGCCTTTGGCCGTCCGGTATTTTCGAGCCCAAAGGCGATATTGCGCGCCACCGTCAGGTTGGGAAACAGCGCGTAGGATTGAAACACGATCCCATAATCGCGTTTTGACGTGGGCAGGTTCGAAATATCCTTGCCGCCTTGATGAATTTCACCGCGCGTCTGTGGGTCCAAACCGGCAACAGCGCGTAAAAGCGTAGTCTTGCCGCAGCCCGAGGGGCCAAGAAAGCAGATAAATTCACCCTTGCCGATGTCAAGATTGATGTTCTTGAGCGCCACAAAATCACCAAAGGCTTTCCACAGGCCTTTAATTTTCAGATACGTTTCGGCTTTGACTGGCATGGGGAACCTTCTTGAAAGCGCAATGGGCAGGGCGCCGCTGTGCAGCGCCCCTTTTATTTCAGGATTTGGCTAAGGAGGTCAGCCCTTGGGTTCGGATTTGGTGTCGTAGCGCTTCGACCATTCTTCGAGAATTTTGGCGCGGTTATTGGCAGCCCACTCAAAGTTGTTCTCGATCATCGCATCCTCAATGCCAGCGGGGTAGTTCTCCACCGGCTTGGCAATGCCCGGAATGGACAAAACGGCAAATCCGACGTTGTACATTTCCATCGCCGGTATCGAGATCGAAAAATCCAACAGCGTCTTTGCAGCATCTTCATAGGCAGTGCCAGCAACAATAGCAGCCGCCTCGGAATCCCAGCCCACACCTTCGGATGGAACAATAATCTCAAGCGGCGCGCCTTCGGATTTGGACTGCGCCCCACGGAAGGCAAACGACACACCGATCACCGTTTCCCCAGCTGCCGCCATCTTGCACGGCTTTGACCCGGAATGGGTATAGGCCGATATGTTCTGATGCAGGCTGTCCATATATTCCCAACCCTTGTCCTCGCCAAACATTTGCAGCCAGCCGGAAACATCAAGGAAACCCGTACCAGATGAGGCCGGATTGGGCATTACCACATGGCCCGCATATTCGGGTTTTGTCAGGTCCATCCAGCTTGTCGGCGCAGTCAGCCCCAGCTTTTCGCCCTCGATTGTATTGTAGCAAAGTGCCGCCACATAGGCATCCGCACCAACCCACGATGGCGGGTTGTCACTATCGCGGAACTTTGGCGAAAGCTTGTCCAGTCCTGCCGGCGCATAGGGCACCAGCATATCCTCGGTTTTCAGCACCAAAAGCGAGGTTGCAGACACGCCCCAAATCACATCAGCCTGCGGATTGTTCTTTTCTGCCAATAGCTTGGCGGTGATAACCCCGGTTGAATCCCGAACCCAGTTAATCTTGATATCGGGGTGCGCTTTGGTGAACCCAGCGGCATAGCGCTCAAGGTCGGTGGCCTCAAACGCGGTGTAGACAGTCAATTCCGTTTCAGCAAGCGCGGCGTTCGCGAACAAAGCCGAGGCTGCGACGGTCAGACATAGAATGGATGTTTTGGTCATGATTATTTCCCTGTTAGGTTGGATGTTATCTGTCGGCGGTACTTTGGCCGGATTCTCCGGTATCTCCACCGTGGTTGCTCAGGTCCTTTTGCAAAAGGCTGCGACAATCATTTGACGTCTGAGACAAGCTTTCGCAAAAACAAGTTTGAGAACTTAAGGGGAATAAGTAAAATCTATTTTTCTTTTATATACATAATAAAAATCGATACCCCGCATTTATCCGGCCTGCGACACCGCGATGACGCCCAAGGCAACGATCACGGCCGCCAGCATCCGCCCGCGCCACGGGCGCTCTCCAAAAACGACAACCCCGATCAGTGCGGCTATTATTACGCTGGATTCGCGCAGCGCCGAAACGGCCCCTAGGGGCGCGATGGTTTTGACATAGAGTACCAAACCATAAGCCGTTACAGCAGCCACACCCCCCAATAATCCAAGGATCAAAGTCCGAGGCGCAAATTGGCCGCGGTTGCGGCGACGGTGCAGCGCTATTACCAAAGGCACTGGCGCCTCACATAAAAACAGCCAGCCCATATAGCCCGTCGCCGTGCCAGATTGCCGTATGCCAATGCCATCCGCCACCGAGTATGTGCCGATGCAAACCCCCAGCAGCAACGCCAGCGCAATGGTGGAACCTGGTGCCTGCGCTGCCCCGCGCAGCATCGCCAAGAGGCAGATCCCCCCACTAATAGCGGCCAAGCCCAACCAGCCCAAAGGTGACAAGGTTTCGCCAATGATTAACCATGCCGATAGCGCCACAAAGGCCGGGGCGAGCCCTCGTGAAATCGGATAAACTTGGCTTAGATCGCCATGCCGGTATGCCCGAAACAAAAGCAGATAGTAGCCGTAATGCACGATTGTTGAGATGAAGATTGAGGGCCAGCTTGCGCGGTCAGGAAGGGGTGACAACGCAATCAGCAACACCCCCGCCAGTGCATGTGCTAGTGACACCGCCCCCAACACACCTGCCCGATCGTCCACCGCCTTTAACATCGCGTTCCAACTGGCATGCAGCAACGCCGAAAACAGCACCAATCCAAGGGCGAATGCGGTCATGCCTCGGCCAAAATGGCGGATTCGACGATGGTTAGGGCGCGGTCCAAATCGTCTTGCCGAATGGTCAGCGGTGGCGACAACGTCAATACGCAGCCCGCGCTAATTTTGAACGACAGCCCGGCCTCTAGGCAGCGATAATAGATGCGCTCTGCCCGGTCTCGAGCCTCGGCTTTCGTTGCTTGGTCTTCGACAATTTCCACGCCAAACATTAGCCCCCGGCCCCGTAGGTCACCGACAATAGGGCTTCGGCAGCCAAAATCCCGTAGTCGGTCCAACGCATAGGTTCCGAGCGTGGCGCTGCGTTCCACCAACCCCTCATCCTCAATGATCTGTAACGTGGTAAGGGCCGCCCTTGCGGTCACTGGGTTCTTTTCATGCGTGTAATGGCCGATCGCAAAGTCACCGCACACATCCAAACCTTGTCGCGCGATGACGGCGGCGATGGGCAATATGCCACCCCCAAGCGATTTTCCAAGGGTCACAATATCGGGAATTACCTCATCATGTTCAAAGGCAAACATGCGACCCGTTTTGCCCAATCCTGTTGGGATTTCATCCATAATCAATAACGCGCCGTGGCGATTGCAGGCGGCACGCACCGCTTGCCAAAACCCCGGTGGCGGCACAACAGGCACGGCACGCATGGGTTCTGCAATCACCGCTGCGACATCACCTTCACGGCCCAAAACATAATCGACCATGCCCGCACAAGCCAAACCACAGCTTTGCGGGCCCGCGTGATTATAGGGGCAGCGATAGCAGTTGAAGGGCGCAACATGCTCAGTCCCTGTCATCAAAGGTCCTGCGATATGGGATCGAAACGTGGCTTCGCCGCCGACACTTGCGGCACCAAAGCCGGCACCGTGAAATGCATCCCAAAAACTGATGGTCTTAAACCGCCCCGTCGCTGCGCGCGCAATTTTGAGCGCGACCTCATTGGCGTCTGACCCGCCCGTGGTGAACAGCACCTTGTTCAGATCACCGGGCGCGATTGCCCCCAGCTTTTCGGCCAGTTCGACCGCCGGCTCATTGGTAAACCGGCGTGGCGCAAAAGGAAGCGCATCAAGCTGCGCTTTGATTGCGGCAATCAATCGGGGGTGACCGTAACCAATGTGATGCACGGAATTACCATGAAAATCCATATAGCGGCGGCCCGCAGTATCTTCGATCCAGATGCCTTCGGCCTTTGTAATCGTTGACACACAAGGGCTGGACAGCGATTGATGCAAGAACGCATTGGCATCACGGGCCAGCAGGTCGCGGGTGGCAGCATCGGGGTGTTTGACGGCCCAAGCCTTACGAGCTGCGGATTGGTTACTCTCACCTTCAGTGTGGGTGACCTTCATTCGCCAAGCCTTTGTGTTAAAGAAAAATCGCGGCCCCGCAGGGCCGCGTAAGTCACAGGGAGACTTATTGCCTTAGTTTGGCCAAGGCAGGGAATACGTTTTGACATTGGTAAAGAATTTCATCGCTTCGATGACGCCTTCTTTCACCGCATTGCCACTGTCCTTGATGCCACCAAAGGGTGACATTTCGATCCGGTATCCGGGCTGTTCCCAAATGTTGCAAGTGCCGACATCAAGCCCGTTAATATAGGCAATCGCCCGGTGCAGGTCATTGGTACAGACCCCGGAAGACAATCCGAACGGCGTCGAATTAGAGATGCGCATCACCTCGACATCATCATCGGGCACGCGCACGATGGGGATGATCGGGCCAAAGGTTTCTTCCATCACCAGCTCAGAGCCATGCGGCACCCTATCGATAACGATAGGCGGCAAAAGCGCGCCTTGACGACCCGGATGATAAAGGATCTCAGCCCCTTCCTTCTCGGCCATGAACACACGTTTTTCAAAAAGTTCCGCCGCTTGGGCATGGATCACGCAGCCCAGTTCTGTCGCCGGATCTTGTGGGTCACCAAATTTGATAGCCTTTGCTTTGGCCAGCACCATCGGCACAAAGCGATCCGCCACGCTTTCTTGCACCAAAATGCGCTTGATTGCGGTGCAGCGCTGCCCCGAATTGCCTGTGGCCCCGGCCACGGCGATGGTTGCAGCCTTTTCCAGATCCGCATCGGACAAATCATTGCAGATTATCAACGGGTCGTTGCCGCCCAGTTCCAGCGCTTGGCGTTTGTACCCAGCCTTTGCGGCGATCAACTTGCCGACCGGAACACCGCCGGTAAAAGTGATGATGTCGATGTGTTCGTTTACCATCATTTCTTCGCCGATGTCTTTCGGCCAACCAGTCACGATCTGGAACATCTCATGCGGCAACCCCGCCTCATACAGAATATCGGCCAGCGCAATGGCGGTCAGCGGCGTCAGTTCCGTAGGCTTGCACACCATACAGTTGTTGGTGGCAATCGACGGCGCAATTTTATGACTGACCATGTTCAGCGGGTGGTTGAACGGCGTGATCGCCGAGATAGCACGCACCGGTTCGCGTTTGGTAAAAATTTTGCGCTCTTTGCCATTATGGGTCAGATCGCAGGAAAAAATTTCTCCATCATCGTTCAGAGCCTGCTGTGAGGCGAATTGGTAGACATCTTGCGCGCGCTTTGTCTCATAAATAGCGTGCTGGTGGCAGATACCCAACTCCAACACCAACCATTTCGCCAGGTATTCGCGGCGCTCGCCAATCAATTCCCCCGCGCGGCGCAGGATCTGGCTGCGCTCATAACGGCTGAGTTTAGATTTGTAATTAGCGGCAATCTCAAAGGCGCGTTTGGCGTGTTCGGCCTTGCCCGCAGGCACGGTGCCGATCACCTCATCCGTATAGGGATAGCGCACTTCGATCACCTCATCGGTGAAGACAATTTCCCCACCGATGCGCATGCCTTCATGTCTAATCTCTGTTTTATCTTTCATTTGCGGCTTTCCAGTTCAAAGTGCTGCGGCAGTGGTCGCATAAAAGAACGCATCAAAGTTGCGCAGAACCGGCTGACTTGGCAGGTCGATGACACGGTTAACGATGAAGGGCACCACTTGTTCGGTTAAGCCGCCATGGCTACGCAGCGGTTCATTTAACGCGGCCAAATCATGGCGATGCGCCGAAGTGCCGATGGTCATATTTTCGGTGGAAATCATTACAATATCGCCAATCCGGTCCGCAGGCAGCTCAAAGCGCTTTACCGCTTCGGCTCGGTCCATCACCTCCAGAATTTCCGGACGTGAGGCAAGGCGCGCGATAATATCAGCCTGATTGGCCCCTTTGGGCAGATAGGCTGTGCCAAAACCGCCCAAAGCGCCATGATGCACAACATAGGGGTCGGTGATCGGCAATATCACGCGGGCAGCAGCTTCGCCCAACCATTCATCCAGCAGGTCTTGCACATAAATCACCTGCGGGTCGCCATTGGCATCATGCTTGGGCTTCATGCCATGGTCGGCCGTTACCACAATTGCCGCCCCCATCGCATCCAACTGCGCAAGGTAGCGATCAAACATTTCATAAAACGCCTGAGCTTCTGGCTGATGCGGGGCGTATTTATGCTGAACGTAATCGGTGGTCGTCAAATACATCACATCCGGCTTCCATTCGGCCAGCAATTTGACCCCGGCGGCAAAGACAAATTCTGATAGCTCTGCCGAATAAACCTCCGGCTGCGCCATTCCAAGCCATTTTGAAGCCGCTTCTTGCCCATGTTCTGCTTGCGTTGAGCTATCAGATTTCTCAGCCGAGAAACATTTCGCGCGGTCATCCCCGAATTGCAAGCCTGCACCCAGCAATGCGCGCAACTTGTCCTTGGCGGTCACAATCGCCACGCGTGCCCCGGCATCATAGAATTGCTTGAACACGGTTGGCGCGCGCAAAAACCGCACGTCATTCATCATCACCTCTTCGCCGGTTTCTGGCTCGTATAGGTAATTGCCGCAAATGCCATGCACTGCAGGCGGACGGCCTGTAGCGATGGACAGATTGTTGGGGTTGGTAAAGGACGGGATCACCGAATGCGCCAACCGATCGGTGCCGGTTTCGCGCATTTTCTTCAGCGTGGGCATCAGGCCTTTGGCGATGGCCTGAGTCAGGTATTCTGGTTCACATCCATCAAGGCAAATCGCAATCGCGGTCACTTTAGGCCAAGGATAGCTGCGCTCATTGGCAATAACGGGGTTTTTTTGGGTCATGGTCAGTCCTTTAGTTAATCTCTGTGTGCCGGGTCAGGCGGCAAGTTTTGCGCGTTCGGCAAGCGCTTCGGCAGGAGGGGCAGCCGAAGCGACCCCCATTTCCGACAGCGCCTCGGCGGCGGCTTTTACAACTCGGGTCATGATCGCGGAATCCATCCGACCAATGCAGCCGACACGAAAGCTTTCCACCACGGTCAACTTCCCGGGATAGATAATGAAACCCTTGTCTTTCATCCGCTCATAAAACTCGGTGAACACGAATTTCGGATCGGCGGGGCAAAAGAAGGTTACGATGATCGGTGATAACCATCTATCTTTCAGCAAGGTTTCAAAGCCAAGGGCCCGCATCCCCGCAACCATCACATCGCGGTTTTTAGCATAACGCGCCCCGCGCCCTGCCACGCCGCCCTCAAGCGCATGGAGGCGCAACGCTTCAAGGAAGGCGGCAACAACATGGGTGGGCGGCGTATAGCGCCACTGGCCCGATTTCACCATATTCGCCCATTGCGCGTGCAGATCTAGCACGAGGGAGTGAGAGTTGCCTTTGCAACCCTCAAGTTCTGCCTTGCGGGCAATTGCAAAACCAAAGCCAGGAACTCCTTCGATACATTTGTTGGCCGAACTGACCATCGCCTCATATCTGATCTGCGTAACATCAAGCTCTATCGCACCAAAGGCCGACATAGAGTCGATCAACAGTTTGCGGCCAGCGGCATAGGTCGCTTCGGAAATCTCGGCCACTGGGTTCAGAATGCCCGAAGACGTCTCGCAATGGCACACAATCACATGCGTAATTGCAGCGTCAGCGGCCAGCGCCTCGGCCACTTCGGCTCCACGCGGCGGCATGTAATCGCCCTTGTCAATCAGCGTATAGGCCCGCCCCAGATAGCGCATGGTTTCCGCCGCACGCAGACCGTAAGCGCCATTGGCAAGCACCAAAACCTTGCCATCTCGTGGCACAAATGTCCCCAACATCGCCTCGACGCAATAGCTGCCTGAACCTTGCATCGGCACGCAAACATACGCATCATCCGGATCACCTGCCAGCCCAAGCAGTTGATCGCAAACCGATTTGGTCATGGCACGGAAATCGCCATCCCAAGACCCCCAATCGCGCAGCATCGCCTCTTTCACCGACAGCGCTGTGGTCAGCGGCCCGGGCGTTAGCAGGAAGGGTTCGCCTTTTGCTGGATTGGGAAATGCGTCGTTTGGGAGGGAAGACATATGCGCGGCCTCATTTTTGAAAATGGCGGTATAAAAGGAGTTTTCCCATAGGTCTCTGTATATGTAAAATCGTTATTTTGTATTAGATCATCGTTCTAAACGATATATATCGGGCCGGTTGTGACAAACGGCTTTCCAACAAGTGCCCGCTTTCCGTCAAAATTGGATAAGCAACGGTAACCAACAGCGAATTGATTTCCTTAAACGACCGCACCGTCTCGAGATGGATGTCAGATGTGTCTATGCTGTCGACATGGGCGTTTCGCAGCCGCTCAAGATGGCGGTCATTACTTTCGCGCCCCAGCTTGCGCATCTCCTCTTTTTCCTTGACCAACTGCCGCGCGCTCTCGACATCACCTGACACCAAAACATTCAAAGCAAGCTGCATATTAGCGCCTACCCTGTTGTGCAGATTGCAATCCTCTGCCCAGCCTTCTGGCGAAAACCGAAGCTTTTTTTGCCCTCTCTTCGGCCAATGATACGAGACTTTTAGCAATGATGTCGCCGATATACTCTAGATTGATAGAAAAGTTGGTCAGATCGCTGCCCAGCTTTGACTCACGCTCGGTCAGCTTGCCGCGGTGCACTTCAGCGATGAACAGCTTGATATCAGTGTATTTCCGGTTCACCTCATCATCCAGCGCACGAACACGAGCGATCTTGTCCAGATTGCCGCCATCCATCAATTCCATCACCGGATGGTAAATGGCGGCCACGGTTTCGCCCATGCGCAACAGCTCGCGCTTGGTGCTAGCCAATGCCACCGTCGGGTTCTCGACCAAGGCACGGTCAAGCATGCTGGCAACCGGCTCAATCGCCTCAGCACTCGCATCAACCACTGGATCAGGCAAAATTAGAGGGGCAAGCCTCTCCATAGGGCGCACAAGAGGCAGGGTAAGTAGGACCAGCACAAGGTTGAAAGCAAGGCTAAAATTGACTTACTACACCGCCTTAGTCGCGCCCAAATAGTGGACCGGCAGGTCACCGACTTGCAGCAACATCAGGACCAATAGTGCCGCGACGCCGCGAAAGATCAGGCTCCCAACGGGGATTCGCCGCGCCTCGATCTCGATCCCGAGGTCAATCCAAACGGCAATTATTCCTCCGCCAAGATTGGCGCCGAGCACCATCGGCAGGGCCACCTCAGGCGGCAACATGCCCCCGCTGGCAAAAGTCACGAACAAAAGGACTGTGGCCACCGACGAATGCACGACCCACGCAATCACCGCCGCCGCCAAAAACGCTGTCAAAGGGCCGCCACGCAAATAACCCACCAGGGCCGGCAACAAGGCGCTGTCGCGCAGCAGTTCCGTTGCCTGCCCGACCATCTGCAGCGAGAGCAAAATAAACGCGATGCCAGTTGATGCAGTCAAAATGCCACTGGTCACACATCCAACCGCCAAAATTCCGACTGCGGTCGAGCTTTGCAAAACCACGACCAGCACCATGCCCACCACCGCCATTAGTGCCGTACCACCCTTTGCTCAGCGGAGCGCCGATTCAGTCGCGTACCATGAGCGCGCTCAACCCTAGTGCGAACCATGCGAACAGCCCACAAAAGCAGCATTACTGCACCGGCAAGATGGATCAGAAAAGCAACTGGTAGCATTTTGGCCTCCTCAATTCAGGCCCCAAACCGTGCCGACCCGTCTGTGTCAGCACGCCACACAACACAGTTGATATGCATAAAGCAAATCGTTAGATTCAATGAACCTATAAACCACTTCTATAGAAAGAGCCCCCTATGCGTTATGTACAGCTTCGCGCATTCCACTATGTCGCTATTTGTGGCGGCTTTTCCCGCGCTGCCAATGAGCTTTTTCTTACCCAGCCCGCGATTTCCGATCAGGTCCGCAAGCTGGAAGAGGAATACGATATCCTTTTGTTCAACCGCCACAAAAAACAAGTCGAGATAACACCAGCAGGCGAAAAGCTTTTGGAAATCACACGGCGAATGTTCGGCAGCGAAGAACAGGCGCAGGAGCTATTGACCGAAAGTCGAGCCACGCGCACAGGTACCTTGCACATCATGGCCGACAGCGCGGTACATGTGCTTAAGATACTCGCAAGGTTTCGTGAAAAGTACCCCGGCGTCGTGGTAAAGATCAGCCAAGGCAACACAGAAACCGTAACCGAAAGTCTGTTCCGCTATGAGGCCGATATTGGGATTCTCGGCGAACTTCCCCCAGCACGCGAT
>CBDTUV010000046.1:0-12991 GCA_965363575.1 uncultured Pseudorhodobacter sp.
CTACCCGCGCGCCCCCTAAACCGAGGCGCGCGCAAGTCGCTTCAGCGGCTTTTGAACAAAGACCCCAAAATCCCGCGCACAATCGCTTGCCCGCTACGGCCGCCCAATTGTCGCGCGAATGATTTGGCAAAGGCTTCACCCACACTGTCAGATGACCTTTTCCGCGTGGATTTCTTAGGCGCCGTCCCACCACCATCATAGCGCCGCGCCGTATTGAACTCGCGCGCATCAATCTGAAACTCTTTGGCATCCAACTTTGCCTTGGCCTCTGCCGCTTCGGCGTCCGCTGCTTCTTTTGCCGCCGCCGCCGCCCGCACGGCCAAGCGTTCAAAGGCCGAATCGCGGTCGATCTCTGCCTCGTACTTGCCCGCAATCGGTGATCCCGCCATCAACATCGCGCGGGTGCCTGCATCAATCGGTCCCAACTGGCTGCTGGGCGGTCGGATCAAGGTGCGCTCCACCACACCCGGAATCCCCTTGTCTTGCAAGAATGAGGTGACAGCCTCGCCTGTCCCCACTTCTTTAATCGCATCCTCGGTCGAAAAGCGCGGATTCTCGCGGTAGGTCTGGGCTGCAAGGCGCAGATCGCGTTGGTCGCGCGGCGTAAACACCCGCAACGCATGCTGCACCCGGTTGCCCAACTGCGCCAAAACATCATCCGGCACATCGGCAGGCTTTTGGGTGATAAAATAAATCCCAACCCCTTTGGACCGGATCAATCGTACAACCTGCTCAACCTTATCGACCAGCGCTTTCGGCGCGCCATCAAACAGCAAATGCGCCTCGTCAAAGAAAAACACCAGCTTCGGCTTGTCGGGGTTGCCCACCTCGGGCAATTCCTCAAACAACTCGGACATCAACCACAACAGAAACGTCGAATAAAGCCGTGGCGCGCCCATCAACTGATCCGCCGCCAAAATATTGATTCGCCCGCGCCCGTCAGGATCAATGCGCATCATATCGGCCAATTCCAACGCAGGCTCGCCAAACAAATGCTCGCCGCCTTGGTTTTCCAACACCAACAACCGGCGCTGAATGGCCCCGATAGAGCTGACAGACACCAACCCGTATTTCGCGCTGATCTCGGTCGCATTCTCGGCAATAAAGGTCAGCATCGCGCGCAGATCTTTCAGATCATACATCGGCAAGCCTTCGTCATCGGCAATCCGAAAGGCGACGTTCATCACCCCTTCTTGCGGGTCAGACAGTTCCAACAAGCGCGACAACAACAACGGCCCCATCTCGGCCACGGTGGTGCGCACGGGATGGCCTTGCTTGCCAAAAAGATCCCAAAACGTCACCGGAAAGGACGCATATTTCAGATCAAGCCCAATCGTTGCGGCTCGCTTCATAAAGGCGTCGTGCAGCTTGTGATCCGCCGACCCCGGCAAGGCAATCCCCGACAAATCCCCCTTCACATCCGACATAAAGACCGGCACGCCAGCCGCCGAAAAACCCTCGGCCAAAATCTGCAAGGTCACGGTTTTGCCGGTCCCCGTCGCTCCCGCAATCAACCCATGCCGATTGCCAAAGCCCAAAAGCAGCTCTTGCGCCACCGCGTAACCCTCATCACCGCCGCCTACGAAAATACGATCTTCAACCATCCCCAAAAATCCCTTTCAACCTATGGCTGTGCGCCCCACAGCCCTTATCCGTTGGTCCCAAAATACAGGGTTACCCGCCCAGTGCCAGAGTCGTTCTTAACAATCGCTCCGCGTCCCCCCATTCGGGCGGCACGCTCAGCCACCCAGCCGACAACCTTATTGAAAACATGAGCTTTTTTCTCCAAAAACCCCGCCTGTCCTTTGAAAATTTTTTTGTTGACGCATGCCGACTTAGGCCTTAGCATTCGGTCTCATGACGTCGGCCAGTCCGACAGGGAGTAAAAAAATTCAAAAAAATAGGGCCGGTTCGCCGGCCCTTATTATTTTATCTGCAGGACTTTTTTCTTTCCTAAATTGCTGTTTCAATTTGGCAAGACATACGCGAAAATTCGCCACCACGTCGCACAGCCTTATGCATTTCGGGCCTGACTTCCTCTACCAACCATGATAAATCCTCGTGAAACAATGAAGGACGAAACCGAATGCCCGTGACCAAATCTGCACAGCTTCTTGCAACGACCCTCTGCCTTCTGCTTGGCACTGCGGCCTATGCCCAAACCACACCGACGCCCGAAACGGCCACCCCCGAAACGGCGGCACCGGAAGCAACTGCCCCCGAGGCTGCACCGGCACCAGACGGGCTATCGATGGGCACCGAGGAAGGCGCAGCCGCCGCAGATGGCATCGGCTCGTCTTATACCGAAGCCAAGTTTGAAGGTTGGGAACAGCGCTGCATCCGCACCGAAGACGGCGCAAACCCGTGCCAGCTTTACCAACTGCTAAAGGACGACGCCGACACCCCCGTGGCTGAGATTTCGATGTTCGGCCTACCAGCAGGCGGCCAAGCGGTAACAGGTGCGACGATCATCGTTCCATTGGAAACCTTGTTGACCGCAGAATTGACCCTGACAGTTGATGGCAACAAGGCGCGCAAGTACCCCTTCTCATGGTGCGCGCCCATCGGTTGCGTCGCGCGCATTGGCTTTACCCAAGCTGAACTCGATGGGTTCAAAAAGGGTAATGAAGCAAAGCTTTCGATCGTGCCTTTGGTTGCGCCCGAAAAACAGGTTGTGCTGGCGTTCTCGCTCAAAGGCTTTACCGCCGGGTATGACGCCGTGAATAAAGCCAACGGCAACTAAGGCCAAACACTGACAAAAAACGCCGCGCCTTAACCCGCGCGGCGTTTTCATGCCTATTATGTCGGCGCCAAATCCTACGCCCGGCGCAACGCCAAAACAGCATTCAAGCCGCCAAAGGCAAAGGCGTTGGAAATTGCGACATCCACCTTCGCCTCGCGTGCCACATTCGGCACCACATCCAGCGCACATTCCGGGTCCGGCTCTTCATAACCAATCGTCGGCGCAATGATGCCATCGCGCAGCGCCATGATACAGGCCAACAGTTCCACCGCCCCGGTGCCGCCAATCAAATGCCCATGCATCGCCTTGGTGGATGACATCATCAGGTGATCGGCTTGCGGCCCAAACACTTCGGCCACCGCCGCACATTCGGTTTTGTCATTCGCCGCAGTCCCAGTGCCATGCGCATTGATATAGCCCACATCCGCCGGGTTCAGCCGCGCATCGCGCAACGCCCCCGCAATCGCCCGCGCCGCGCCTTGGCGCGATGGCATAACAATATCCGCCGCGTCCGATGTCATGGCAAACCCGACCACTTCGGCCAAAATCTCGGCCTTTCGTTTGCGCGCATGTTCCAATTCCTCAAACACAAACACCGCCGCCCCTTCGCCTTGCACCATGCCATTGCGGTTCAGGCTGAACGGCCGGCACGCGTCTTTGGACATCACGCGCAGGCCTTCCCACGCTTTGATCCCGCCAAAACACAGCATCGATTCTGAGCCGCCCGTTACCATCGCCCGGCTCATCCCCGACCGCACCATGTGAAACGCCTGCCCCATCGCGTGGTTGGAACTGGCGCAGGCCGTGGCCACCGTAAAACTGGGGCCGCGCAGATTGAACTCCATCGACACATGGCTTGCGGCGGCATTGTTCATCAGCTTTGGCACCACAAACGGATGCACCCGGTTCTTACCCTCGCCGTAGACTGCGCGGTAATTCTCATCCCAGGTGTTCACCCCGCCACCCGCCGTGCCCAGCACCACGCCCGCCTCATTGCCCAAACGGCCATCGAAATTCAGGCCCGATTGCGCAATCGCCTGCCGCGCCGCCACCAGCGTGAACTGGGTGAATTTATCAAACAAAACAATCTGCTGACGGTTGAAATGGGCTTCGGGGTCCCAGCCATGCACTTGGCCCCCGATTTTGATCGACAAGCGGTCAATGTCGGGAATATCCAGCGCGGTGATCCCACAGCGCCCTTCGGCAAAGGCAGCCAGCGTCCCCGCCACATCCTGCGCCAGCGCGTTCACCGTCCCTGCCCCGGTGATCACAACGCGTTTCATGCGGCGCGGGCGTCAATCAGACCCTGCACCGCCGCCACAATCGTGCCAACCGATGTCAGGTCAAACCCGCTGTCTTGTGGCGCGTTGGCGTTGAATGGCACCGAAATATCAAAGGCCTCCTCAATCGCAAAGATCGCCTCGACCACCCCAAGGCTATCCACCCCAAGGCTTTCCAAACTGCTGTCCAAGCGCACATCCGCCAGATCAAGCCCTGCTTGTTCAGCCATAATCGCCCGCACTGTGTCTTCAACCGAAATCGCCATGTTCCACCTCTTTGCGCACAGCTTCAGCCTTTATCTGGGGTTTGTGACAGATTTTTCATCACCCGCGGCAATCTGCGCAAGGCTTTTTGCATTTCCAGATGCGTCTCCATCTTGACCGCCGGATACCCCAGCAACACCCGCCCCGCCGGCGCATTGGTGAAAATCTTGGTCGCCCCGCCTGCGATCACATCATCGCCCACAAAGATATTGTCATTCACCCCGCATTGCCCCGCAAGCACCACGCGGTTGCCAATCCGGCTGGATCCGGCAATCCCCACCTGTCCGCACAGCAAACAATCTTGGCCCACCTGCACATTATGCCCAATATGCACCAAATTATCGAGCTTGGTGCCATCGCCAATCACGGTATCGCGAATGGTGCCCCGATCAATGCAAGCGTTCGCACCAATTTCCACATCATTCCCGATGGTTACAGCCCCAAGTGAATGTATCCGCGTCCAGCTTTGCGCCGAAGTCCCGTCGCGCTGCCCCAAGGTTTCGCGGATCTCCTCAACCCCCGATTTTTCAGGCGTCACAAAGGAAAACCCATCCGATCCAATCACCGCACCGGGTTGGCAGATAAAGCGGTCGCCAATCACCACCCGCGCGCCAATCCGCGCGCCTTGGCAAATCAGCGCATCCACCCCAATCCGCGCGCCTTCAGCAATCGACACGTGGCTGGCGATCCGCGCGCCCGTGCCAATTACCACACCCGGCCCGATCACGACAAAGGGCGCAATCGCAGCCCCCGCCCCAATCACCGCCGATGGGTCCACCACGGCCAGCGCATGCACACCGGGTGCAATTACCGGCCCCGCATCCAGAATTCGCGACAGCCCCGCCATCGCCAACCGCCCGCGCGGCGCAAATATCGCAGCCTTCAGCCCCAGCGCTTGCCAATCCGCCCCTTGCCACAGCAAGGCCGCGACCGCCGCCCCCTTGGCAATTCCATCCGCATATTTCGGGTCCATCGCCAGCGCCAAATCCGCAGGCCCAGCACTCGCAGGCTCGGACGCGGCCTCAATCACTACAGACAAATCCCCTGCCGCCTGCGCGCCAAGGGCCACTGATATCTCTGCGATTGTATAGCCCATACTCGGCTCCTTTGGCACGTTGGGCCGCAAAGCCCTTGGCCTAAGGATTTAGCCTTGATCCGCCCCCAGCACCACCCCGGCCGCTTGCAACGCGCGGAAAATCGCAGCGTCACGGTCGTAAATATCACGGCGATACTCAATCCGCCCTGTGGCCGACGGATAGGCGGTAAAATAGACCAAATGCACTGGCACTGGCACGTCCAGTTGCACATTGGCCTCTCGGCCCGCGTTCAAATAAGACTTGAACAGCCCCACCGGGTCATCCGTTTGCTCGGCCAACAGCGCATAAGCAAAGTCAAACGGGTCGCTCAGGCGAATACAGCCATGGCTGAACGCGCGCACTTCGCGGGCAAACAGCGACTTGGACGGTGTGTCGTGCAAATAGATATTATAGGGGTTTGGAAACATGAACTTAACCAAACCCAAAGCGTTAGAATTTGAGGGCGGCTGGCGCATCGAATATGGAAAGGTCCGGCTGGTATAGGCGGCAAAGTTGATCGCGCTGCGCGGCACAACCCGGCCTCGGCTGTCCAAAATCTTCAAATGCCCCGCTGCATTCGGGTTCCGCTTCATCATCGGCAGGTATTCATTAGTGGTGATCGACCGTGGCACATTCCACGACGGATTGATCGCCATATACTCCATCTCATCCGAAAACTCGGGCGATTGGCGGTCGCTGCTTTGCGCGCCAATCACCGAGCGGGTGGTAAAGGTCACCCGGCCATGATCCACGATCTTGGCGGTGAAATCGGTCAGGTTCACCCAAATATGGCGCGGGCCCCGCACGATATTCATCCAGCGTTCCCGCTCCATCGCCACCACAACCGATTCCAGCCGCGCTTGCGGCCCGATGTTCAACTGCTCAATCGTGCTGGTGCCAGCAACGCCGTCCGCCTCCAGCCCCATATCGGTCTGAAACGCTTGCACCGCCTTTTGAATGGTCCCGTCATAACTGGCCGTGACCGAGCGTGGCAAATAGTTCAGCGCTACCAAACGGTCGCGTAATTGCAAAAACGCAGGCCCGGTTGCCCCCGGCTTCAGCGAGGTTGCGGCAATCTTTGGCCCCCAACCACCTGCGGCCACCGCTTGCTCCAGCTCAAACTTGGCGCGCATCAACTGGGCATAGGCATGGGTGCGCGGCGGCAAGGATTTCAAAAACGCCACCGGTTCGCCTGCCAAAAACGATTCCAGATTGGCGCGGCGGTCGCGCAACGGCACTTCACGCTTGATCAGCGGAATAACCTTGCCCGGTGTCAGCGCCCCGGTCTGTACATCATGCGCATAATCCAGCAGCGCGCGTGTCATCATCACATCCAACCGGCCTCGGTCGCCTTCGGTTCGCGCCGCATGCGACGCGGCAATCAGCGTGGCCGGATCATAACGATTGGTTGGCAATCCATGCGCCGCCGCCCCCGCAAGCGCGGTCAGCAAGGCCGAGCGCCGGGCCTCTTGCCCTTCGCCGGTCCAGATCGGCGCAAAGCCGGAATCACGGTATACCGCCGCCATCGCATCATCATCTGACGCCGCCGCCGCAACCGATTGACTAAAGGCTCCGATCTCTTTGGCCACAGCAAACGAGACATTGGTCTGCCCGACCGCCACCAATGGGGCCGCCGCACACAGAATTGCCGATAATAAAACTGTTCTAAAGTCAGACGCAAAATGATCAGCCAAAAAAGGCTTTCGTGAAAACGATTTAAACATGATATCCCCAAGCAGCAGCGTAACAGATCCCAATTTCACCAATATGATGTGCCTGTCCACTCACATCCCCGTTGGAAGGGTACAAACTGTCGCATTCCCGTCACATGGCATTATTTTGCCACAGTTTTAGCGACCTCCCCCCTTTTTAAGCAATTTTTTGCCTATTTGGGTTGATCATACTCCAAGTGGGAAATCTTCACTTGGGTTGCGATTCGACCTGTGCCATAAGGCAAGGGCACTTGGGGATAAGTAGCAGTGAAGACCGCCATAAGGTGGTAGAATACCAGCGACGGGACAGGCGCTTATAATGACTTTATCTACTGGAATGATCTCGCGGCGTGGGCTGCTTGGTGCTTTTGCGGCGACAGCTTTGATCGCAACACCAACCTACAGCAACGCTTTCGGCTTCTTGCGTGGTGCTGGCGATATTCGCCGTATCCGCATGTATTCGGGCCGTACGGGCGAAAGCATCGACACGATCTATTGGGTTGATGGCGATTACATCAAAGACGCCCTGAAGGAAATTAACCACTTCATGCGCGACTGGCGGACTGGCACGTCCACCAACATCGATGCGCGCACGGTGGATATCATGGCCGCATCGCATCGTCTGATGAATGTGTCGGAACCCTATATGATGCTGTCGGGCTACCGCAGCCCGCAAACCAACGCCATGTTGCGCAGCAAATCGCGCGGTGTTGCAAAGAATTCTCTGCATATGCGTGGGCAAGCCGCTGATCTGCGCTTGAAATCCCGCTCTATCGGCCAAATGTCCAAGGCTGCTTCGGCCTGTGCATCGGGTGGCGTGGGCAGCTACAGCCGCTCAAACTTTGTTCATATGGATTGCGGCCCCGTCCGCTCGTGGCGCGGCTGATCCGGCTGCCCTAGTCTAAAACGGCATTAAAAAAGGCACCCTAGGGTGCCTTTTTTCGTTTGGTGCCAAGCGGTTGGGCGGATTTATTCGTCCTGCGCCCGCCGCTCGGCCAATCGCGCCTCGCGCCCCCGGAACCCCATCGCCACCACAAACTTCTCGGAACTGTCGGTCCGGCTGGCGTTGGGTTTCACATTCGCCACCTTCTTAAAATTCTTCTTCAACTCATTCAGCATATCCAACTCGGCCCCGCCTGCCAAAACCTTGGCCACAAAGGTCCCGCCTTCGTCCAGCACATCAAAGGCAAAGTCCAGCGCCGCCTCGACCAATGCGATAATCCGCAAGTGGTCCGTGCCTTTATGCCCCGAGGATGCCGCCGCCATGTCAGACATCACCACATCGGCATTGCCCCCCAACCAGCCTTTGACCAGCCCATCCGCCTCTTCTGACAGAAAATCCAGCTGGTGGATCTGCGCACCCGAAATCGGCTCAATCGCTTGCAAATCCACGCCCAGCACCGTGCCAACCGGCTTTTTCGGGTTCTGCCCCAGCGCATTCACCCGCTCAACTGCAATCTGGCACCAGCCCCCCGGCGCACAGCCAAGGTCAACCACCCGCGCGCCCGGAACCAAAAACCCGTATTTCTCATCCAACTCGGCAATCTTATAGGCCGCACGGCCGCGAAAACCCTCTTTCTTGGCGCGGATCACATAAGGGTCGTTCAACTGCCGCTCCAACCACAAGGTCGACGACAACTTGCGCCCTTTGGCCGATTTCACCCGCACGCGCAGTTCGCGTTGGCCCCGGCCTGATGTTTTCTTCTCGGTCATTCTTCCACACCACTATTCATAAGGCCCATCTTCCAGCACGCCATCCGCGCTCATCTGGGCATAAAGCAATCCCTCGCGCAGGCCCCGATCCGCAACCGATAACCGATCCGTCGGCCAGACCCGCATAAGCGCTTGCAAAATCGCGGCCCCCGACATGATCAAACTGTGCCTGTCACGCCCGATCCGGGGGTCCGTCCGCCGCCCTTCTGGCCCCAAAGCCAGATACTCGCGAATGACCGTATCTATCTGATCCGACGACATGCGCAACCCGTCCACCTTGGCCCGGTCGTAGCGTTTAAGGCCCAAAAACGACGCCGCCACCGTGGTGACCGTGCCGCTGGTCCCGATAATCTGAAACCCATCGCGCGTGTTCTCAAGGTTATAGGGCGAAAAGCTCGCAAGGTTTTCCTCAAAAAACCAACTCATCAAGGCAAAGCGCGCGGCGTCATCCTCAACATCGGCAAACTGATCTTTCAGCGTGGCCACCCCCAGCGGCACCGAAATCCAATCGACCACCCGCGCTTGGCCCCGCCCCACGGGTTTGAATCCCGCATGCAGCCGCATAATCGCGCGCGGCCGGTCCGCCGCCTCCACCCCGGTCATATCAATCCACACCAATTCGGTGGACCCGCCGCCAATATCAACCACCAACAACTGCTCGGTTTTTACACTGACCAACGGCGCGCAAGAAATCACTGCCAACCGCGCCTCTTCTTCGGGGGCGATAATTTCCAGCTGCAGCCCTGTCTCGCGCCGCACTTGCCGCATGAAATCCCGCGAATTCTTGGCCCGCCTGCACGCCTCGGTCGCAACCAGGCGCATCCGTTTAACTCCATGCTTTTCCAGCTTTTTCTCACAGATCCGCAAGGCCTGAACCGTCCGTGTCATCGACCCACGCGAAAGCCTGCCGCTGGCTTCAAGCCCTGCGCCAAGCTGGACAGTCTTGGAAAAACTGTCGATTACCTGAAACTGACTGCCACGCGGTCGTGCAATCAGCATCCGGCAACTGTTCGTTCCCAGATCCAGCGCAGCGTAAAGCTGCCCAGACCCAAGCTGGGGGGAGGCAGACGGTTCGACCAGAACCCCGCGGTCAAGACCCGCATCAGGCTCAGGGATCGCGTCCACCTCCCGGGGACGCTCGGGCGTCATGTTGCGCCCTCCATTCATGGTTGCCCCAATGCTACTCGCGCCGCCCCCCCCACGCAAGCGTGTAAAAAGACGCATGCCCCGCCTCATAAACTTCATGAAGGTTTTGGGGGTCATGGGCCATCGCCCTCGCGCCCAACTCTTGTTAAACAGACGCCTGTTCACACGGGCGGCATCGGCAGGTCGCTGACAGCCGTTTTCGTGTCGAAAAACGTCACTGTCCATTGGGCCTAACCGCTAAAAGGGGGCCATAGCATAAAGGGGAATCGCATCATGCCAGACGTTACCATCGTATATTGGCGGGATATTCCGGCGCAGGTTATTGTCGGTAAGGGCCGCACTGGGTCCAAGGTGCCATTGCCCGAACGGTTTGAACAAGCGATTGACCGTTGTGCAATGAAAATCGGCGCCAAAGACGCCGATCTTTACCTTGCGGAATGGCGCAAAGCCACGCCCTACCCCGTTGAGGGCGAACCCGGCGAAGTGGCCGCGGCCGAGGCGGCGCGCCTTGACGCCGAATACGACACCGCGCGCATCAAACTATTGATCGAAAATTCTGGCTGGGCGTGACCGCCTTGGAAAACAAACCTGTGACACACAAAATCTGGGAGAATGTAGTGGGCCTTTTCAATTTCAAACGCGAAACCGCCGCCCCCACCACCAGCGCCAGCGCGCCACAGGTAGAGGCATTTTTGCAAAACTACTCGATTGAGGTGATGCCACGCACCGCCGAAAAGGTCGAAAACTTTCGCGATCTGCTGCCCCAGCACACCCGCGTCTATGTCGCCCATATCGAAGGCACCCCGATTGAAGAAATGGTCGCCACCGCCAAGCGTCTGAAATCCGAAGGCTTTGACGTGATGCCACACTTCCCGGCCCGCATCATCCCCGACCGCGCCACCCTGGCCGATTGGATCGCGCGGTATCAGGGTGAGGCCGATGTGAAACAAGCGCTGCTGCTTGGCGGTGGCGTCAACACCCCCGCAGGCGATTACGACAGCTCTATGCAGCTGATGGAAAGCGGTTTGTTTGACGGCTTTGACCGCCTTCACATCGCAGGCCACCCCGAAGGCAACCGCGACATTGACCGCGATGGTGGCGACAAAATCGTCATGGAAGCGCTGAAATGGAAACAAGCGTTTTCCGAGCGTACCGACGCCAAAATGGCGCTCGCCACCCAGTTTTGTTTTGAGGCAGGCCCGGTGATCAAATGGGCCGACCGTCTGGCCACTGAGGGTATTGATTTGCCGATCCATATCGGTGTCGCAGGTCCCGCCAAGCTGCAAACCCTGATCAAGTTCGCCATTGCCTGCGGCGTTGGCCCATCGCTGAAAGTGCTGCAAAAGCGCGCGATGGACGTGACCAAATTGCTGCTCCCCTATGAGCCGACCGAGTTTGTGAACGAACTGGCCGCCCACAAGGCCCGCCACCCCGATTTCGGTATCGCGTCCGTTCACTTCTTCCCGCTTGGCGGCATCAAATCGAACGCCACTTGGGCGATCCAGAATGGTGGAAAATCCGCTGCTCCCGCCTCTCACACTTAAGAAAGTAGTTTAACTATGACCCGTACTGTCATCGAATCTCAAACAAAAACGGTAATCATCGGTTTTGACGAACCCTTCTGCGTGATCGGCGAACGCATCAACCCCACAGGCCGCAAAAAGCTGGCCGCTGAACTTGAAGCTGGTAATTTTGAAACCGTCCTGCGCGATGCGCTGGAACAGGTTGCTTGTGGTGCCACAGTGCTGGACGTGAACTCCGGCGCCGTTTTCACCAACAAAATGGCGACCGATCCGCGCTATGCTGACAACAACTTTGTTGAACCACCCTTGATGCACGAACTCATCACCCGCATCCAAGCCATCACCGATGCCCCTTTGTGCATCGACAGCTCGGTCCCCGGCGCGCTGGAGGCTGGCCTGAAAGCCGCAATCGGTCGCCCCCTTTTGAACTCGGTCACGGGTGAGGAAGACCGCTTGGAACTGGTGCTGCCGCTGGTCAAAAAATACAACGTACCGGTCGTGGCCATCTCAAACGATGATACCGGCATTTCCGAAGACCCCGATGTCCGTTTCGCCGTGGCCAAGAAAATCGTCGAACGCGCCGCCGATTTCGGCATTCCTGCCTGTGACATCGTGGTGGACCCGCTGGTCATGCCAGTAGGCGCTATGGGCTCGGCTGGTCAGCAAGTCTTTACCCTCGTGCGCCGCCTGCGCGAAGAGTTGGGCGTCAACACCACTTGCGGCGCCTCCAACATCTCGTTTGGTTTGCCACAGCGTCACGGCATCAACGGGGCGTTTTTGCCCATGGCCATCGGCGCAGGCATGACCTCTGCCATTATGAACCCCGTCCGCCTGCAGGAAATGGAGGCGATCCGCGCCGCCAACTTCCTGATGAACCACGATGCCAACGGCGGCGAATGGATCCGCTTTGCCAAGGTGATCGAAGCCGTCGAAGGCGGGATGAGCTTTGCCGAAGCCTCTGCCTCAATTGGCGCTGCCGGTGGTCGCGGTGGCCGTCGCGGTGGTCGCCGCAGCTAACACACACCCCTTTGGGCCTGCCCAACACGCAGGCCCAAACACAACCGCTGGACAATCCCAAAATCCCGCGCCATCAACGCCGTATGAATGAAAGCAACCGCCCCCTCGCCGCCGCCCTTTGGATGATCGGCTCCATCACCGCCTTTCTGGCAATGGCCGTGGCCGGGCGCGAAGTCTCTTCCATCCATGACACGTTTGAAATCATGACATGGCGCTCGGCCATCGGCTTTCTGATCGTGACCACCGTCATCTTGGCCACAGGTCGCCGCCATTTGGTCAAAACCGACCGCCTGCCCCGTCACCTTTTGCGAAACACCATGCATTTCACCGGGCAAAACCTGTGGTTCTGGGCGCTCACCATGATCCCCCTAGGTCAGGTCTTTGCGCTGGAATTCACATCGCCCATCTGGGTCATCCTCCTTGCCCCGATTTTTCTGGGCGAAAAGCTGACCCGCGCCAAACTCATTGCCGCCGCCTTGGGCTTTACCGGCACGCTCATCGTCGCCCGTCCCGATTT
>CBDTUV010000047.1:0-12973 GCA_965363575.1 uncultured Pseudorhodobacter sp.
TCCCGTATCAACTATCCGATGGTGCGCAAGTCCTATCTGGAAGGCTGGGAAACCGGTGACACCAAGCCCGAGCTTCGCGGCAAGGAAGAATACGTCAAGGTTGACTGGGACACCGCATGGAGCCTGACGGCGAAAGCCCTGCTCGACACCGCCGCAAACCATGGCAACCAAGCGATCTTCAGCTCGTCCTATGGTGGCTGGTCGAACGCAGGCAGCTTCCGGCCCAACGTTCTGCAAGGTCGTTTGATCAACCTTATCGGTGGCTGTACCAACACGGCGGGTGACTGGTCTGCCGGCGCGTCGCAGGTGTCATTGCCGCACATCATCGGCGATATGGAAGTTTACTCGCCACAGTCCGCATGGGAAACCATCCGGGATGAGTGCGAAGTCTTCGTTCTGGTCGGTTGCGACCCGATCAAAAACAACCGGATCGAATTTACCGTGGCTGACCATGATATGTCTCAGCGCTGGGAAATGATCCGCGATGCAGGCGTCAAGTTCATCTCGATCAACCCGCAGAAAACGGCCTCTGATGAGGTTCTGAATGCCGACTGGGTCAAGATTGTGCCGAACACAGACGTGGCGCTGTTCTGCGCTATGGCCAACCATGTGCTGGAAATGGGTCTCCAAGACCAAGCCTATATGGACAAGTATACAGTCGGATCCGAGAAATGGATCGCCTACGTCAAAGGTGACGACGACGGCGTAGCCAAGACACCTGAATGGGCGGCTGAAATCACGGGCATCGACGCGGTGAAAATCCGGGAAATGGCCGAACTGTTCGCCAAATCCAACACAAACATCGCTGGTGCTTGGTCCCTTCAGCGTGCCCAACACGGCGAGATGACCCACTGGGCCATCATCAACTTTGCCTCGCTGACAGGCAAAATCGGCAAGCCGGGCTGTGGTGTTGGTTTCTCGTGGCACTATGGTGGTGGCGGTATGCCGCAATCTGGTAAAGGCACACCTGTTGGCATGTCTCAGGGGCGTAACTTTGTCAAAACTGTTTGCCCTGCAAGCCGTATCACCGACATGTTGGAAAACCCTGGTAAGGAAGTGTTTTATAACGGGAACACCCACACCTATCCTGATGTGAAGGTGATCTTTAACGCTGGTAACAACTTTATGAGCCACCAGCAGGATACCAACCGCCTGATCCGTGCGCTTGAAAAAGTCGAAACCATCGTCAGTGTTGACGTCTGGTGGACGGCTGCAACACGTTGGTGCGACATCGTTATGCCTGCAGCATCGACGCTGGAACAGAACGACATCAGTGTCGGCGGCACCTACTCCAACGACAAAATCTACGCGATGAAGAAGGTGATCGAACCTATTGGCGACAGCCTTCCAGATTACGAAATCTTCGAAGGTCTGGCAGACAAACTCGGCCTGTGGACGCAGTTCACCGAAGGCGAAGACAAGATGTATCACATCAAGCTTGCCTATGAGGCGACAGATGCCTCCAAGCATACGCCGTTCGAGGATTTCTGGGAAAAAGGCTACGTGCGCCAAGAGGTGCCAGAGGCAGCTCATAAGTGGACACGCCACAACGCGTTCTACAATGACCCCGCAGGCAGCCCGCTGCACACGACATCCGGCAAGATCGAAATGTTCTGCGAAGACTTCGCGAAACTTGAAATCGAAGATTGCCCCGGCATGCCGATGTGGATGGAAAAGCACGAGTACCTCGGCAACGCCAAAGAAGGCCAGTTGCACGTTGTGTCGCCGCACCCGTGGTTCCGCCTGCACAGCCAGATGGACCAGTCGGAAAGGCTGCGTGAACTCTATAAAATCCAGGGCCGCGAGCCTGTCCGGATCAACTCCGAAGACGCCGCCTCACGCGGCATCGAAGATGGCGATCTGGTCGAGCTTTACAATGATCGCGGCACAGTGATTGCTGGCGCAGTTATCAGCGACGATATCATGCCGGGTGTGGTCTCGATCTATGAAGGTGCATGGCCATCACTTGACAGCAAGGGCCGCTGTAACTCGGGTCTGGTCAACTTCCTGACCTCGACACAGCCGTCTTCGGGCCTTGCACAGGCAACAACAGCCAACACTGTCCTGTGTAGCATGCGCAAATGTGAAGACCCTGACGGTCCGAACATGGCCTATGAAAAGCCTGCGATCATCGAAGACATGGAGATCGCCGCGATCGACGAGGACAAGCTGGGCCTTGACCGTCTGGAAGCCCTGACCGAGAAACTTTATGCTGACATGGGGCCGGGTGAAAAGTTGTACTACGAGCGTTGCACGGTGTGCCACGCGCCTCGTGAGGTCACCCACTTCAGCACGCAGCAGTGGAAGGGCATCACACCGTCGATGTTCCCACGCGCGGGTCTCGAAGGCGACGAGGCTGAACTTGTCATGGAATTCCTGATGAAAAACGCCTCTGACGCGATGTAAGGCGTCGCGGCCGGGGGGCCGGTTCACTGGCCCCCCGTCTTCCCCAAAAGACCAAGGAACACCCAATGCATATGGCCCATATCCCCAGTGGATGCGGCTGCGACAGCCTTTCAACGCACGCCGATATGATGAGCGTCGCCGATGCGCTGGACCGCGCCGTGGCACTCATTGCACCAATCACAGATACGCAGTCTGTCGCTTTGGGCGATGCCCTTGGTCGGACCACTTCCGGGTCCGTGCGCGCCACCAAGGCGATGCCATTCTTTGACAATTCCGCGATGGACGGTTTCGCGCTGCGCTGTGCCGATCTGGCGGGGCGGTGCTGTCTGCCAGTCGCAGGCACCGTTGCTGCAGGCGATGCCCCACGGGATTTGCCCCAAGGTGCTGCCTTGCGCATTTTTACGGGCGCACCCTTGCCGTTGGGTGCCGATGCCGTTGTGATGATCGAATCCTGCATCGACAAAACCCATAAGGTGCATTTCAATCGCACCCCCACATACGGCGAAAACATCCGCCGCGCGGGCAGCGATCAGGCCGCAGGGCAGGACTTGTTGCGCGCAGGTATCCGCATTGCGCCACATCACATTGGCCTTTTGGCGGCTAACGGGATTGCGCAGGTCGATGTGATCCGCCGCCCCCGCGTTGCCCTATTTTCCACGGGCGATGAGGTGCAAGACGGCACCTGCGCCCCCGGCCAAATCCCCGATGCCAACCGCCCCATGTTGATGGCGCTGGCGCGGCAAGCGGGGGCCGAGGTAACCGATCTGGGCATCTTGCCCGATGATGCCGCTGCCACCGCTGCCGCCTTGCACGGGCTTGGCGCGCAGTTTGATCTGATCTTGTCATCGGGTGCTGTTTCTATGGGCGGCAAGGACCATATCCGCGATGCGCTGACCGATGCGGGTGGCACTGTTCATGGCTGGCGCGTGGCGTTAAAGCCCGGCAAACCGGTGATGTTTGGCACCCTAGGTCGCGCTGCGTTTACGGGTCTTCCGGGCAATCCTTTCGCTGTGTTTGTGGGCTTTCATATGTTTGTCCTGCCGCAAATTGACCGCTTGCTGGGGGCACAGCCCGCCCCCTTTGCGCCAATTCCTGCCGTCGCGGGCTTTGATTGGTCGCGCAAACCGGGCAGGGCCGAGGTGTTTCCGGTGCGCCTGCTGGCTTATGATGAAAACGGCCTTCCGGTGTTGCAGCGCCTTGGCCACAGCGTCTCGGCCACGCTTTTGCCGCTTGGTGATGCGGACGGGCTTGCCATTGTTCCCGCTGAAACCAATCAAATCCAGTTGGGTGCGCGTCTGTTTTGGCGCCCGTTCTGTGGTAACGGAGGTCTATGATGCGCTTTGCTTCCCTTGCGGCTATCCGCTTTGACGATGGTGATATTGACGTCTTCTTGGCAACAACAGCCCAAACACTGACTGCCATGGGTTACCGCGTGCACGGCGCGCTGCAAACGCGCGGGGCGGTGGGTGGTGAATGCCACTGCGCCGATATGGACCTGACAACACTGGGGTCAAACCGGGTTTTCCGCATCTCGCAACCCTTGGGGAACGGCTCACACGGATGCCGCTTGCATCCCGGTGCGCTTGCGGAATGTTCCGCCTTCATTGAACAAGAACTGGAGCAGGGCGCTGACCTGCTCATCCTCAACCGCTTTGGACGCGGCGAAAGCGAAGGGCGTGGGTTTCGTGACCTGATCGGCCGGGCGATTGCGTTGAATGTGCCGGTTCTGACCGCTGTGCGCCCAACCTATGCCGCGGCATGGGATGCGTTCGGCGCAGGCATGGCTTGCGATCTGCCGATGGATCAAGATGCCGTGTCGAAATGGTTTACCGCGGTTAATGAAGCCCGCGATGCCGCTTAATGTGCCCGCAACGCGCTGAGCGATAGCTTTGGGCGAAAAGCCCGCTAGAGTTTTGAACTCATGATGGCGCGCATAAAATCTTGGGCAGGGCGCACCGGGACCTATTTAGGCCAGTGCAGTCGCGGCGCATTGTGAAGCCATCGTTATCAAGCGCCAAAACAATGCGATTGCGAAATTTTATCTATGCGTTTCTGCAAACCAAATGAAAGGAATGATCATGACAAACGATTTGCCCGGCGCTGCCGGTGACATTGCCAAAAACCACCCGACGATCTGGGCGGCATATGCCCAACTTGGGGCGGCAACCGCCGCTGCGGGCAAACTGACGGAACGCGAACGCCGTTTGGTCAAATTGGCGCTTGCCATTGGTGCCGCTTCCGAAGGCGCGGTTCATTCGCATGCCCGCCGTGGGCTGGCCGAGGGTATTCCAAAACAAGACCTGGACCAGGTTGCGCTAATGGCAATCGGTCCGCTTGGTTTTCCGCGTGCAGTAGCGGCGGGCACTTGGATCGCGGATGTCACAGGCGAAAGCTAAGTTTCTAATTCTTTGAGAGAATTGACTGTAGGGTGCCGCTCTTTACGGCATCATGCAGCAGCAGGTTTTAGGCGTAGCTTGCCGGCAAACGTATCGTTTTTCAACGTGACATGCGTTGCCGATGGATGGTCTCAGGCTTTCCATACCCAACACCAATACCAGGGCAAACCGCCCCGGTATTGGTGTGTGGCGTCAGCCCTTTGATCCCATAGCCATCACAACAATCATCTCGACCCGCATGCCGGGGCGTGCCAAGGCAACGCCACCTGTGGCACGGGCGGGTGGGGCGCCTTTGTCTACCCAAGCGTCCCAAACCGCGTTCATCCCTTGAAAATCGGCCATGTCGGCAAGCCAAACCTGCACCGAGGCAATATCGGCCTTGGTGCCGCCAAGCGATTTGACGACGGCATCAACATTGTTCAGAACTTGCTGCGTTTGAACGGTGATGTCAGCGGTCAGATCATCGGGGACTTGGCCAGCCAGAAAGGCAAGCCCGCCCACGCAGACGGCTTCGCTCATTCTGGGTCCGGGGTTCAGGCGGTGGTGTGTCATGGATTTTCCTTATTCAGTTAATCGTTGTCGCTAGAGCTAGCTCCAGCCCCGGCGCGGGATGCGTCAGAGGCGGGAACCGTTGTGCGCAGCGCAAATGCATTCAGCGCCGCAATTGTTTTTGCCGTTATGGCGGGGGAGGGCGAGAGTGCGTGTTGAGGAGTGCTGCCAGAGCGGAGGGTCAGGGTAAGGACCACGCCGGTTTTCCCGTCAAGCGCCAACAGGCTTTGCGCAGACACCGCGCCTTGACCATCAATTTCGATACTGCCGCCGTCCCATTCCGCTACCACGACCCCGCCCGCTGCGTTGGCAATCGCGCAAAGAAAAGGGCAAACCAAAAGCGGATAATCTACCGGCCCGGTTGTGATGGGCGCAGCGGTCAACCCGTTGGGTAGGGTTGCGTGGTCACTAAGGGTCGCGCCCAAGACGACGGGACAAATGGCTTGCCCAAGGGCCGCCCCCCACACGCCGGGTGCGACTTGGGGGCAAAGATCGCCCCATGCGCGCCCTTGGGCGGCGGTAAGATGCGCCAGCAACTGGCGCGGTCCGTCGATGCCGCGCGCCGTCAACCAACCGGCAGCAAAGCCTGCTTCCTCGGCCATGCCCCAGCTCATGCCAGCGCCGCGCGCGGCTTTCATGCACAGGGCAGAAACTTCATTTTGCGACATCTGCGCAGATTGGTTGCCGCTGAAAAACGCAGTGGAATCGCCGCGCGTCTGATCGCCCGCTCTGTCGGTCATACTGTTGCCTTTGCGTCAATTTCGTCTGGATAAACAGCGCCTTGGAACAGGCTGATCCTGATCCACCGGTCCGAGCGTGGGTCAAACCGATCGGCCCCGAAAAACGCCAGCTTGCAGCGCATCATGTCGATGGGCAGCATGTCTGCGCCAATCAGGTTGTCCTGAATTTCAGCGTAAGGGTGGCTTGCCGCCAGTTGGGCGCGGCGCACTATATAACGGTGCTCAGGATAGGCCAGCAAGACGGTTGCGACCGGTTCATCTGCCGCGCGCCCCTCCAATGTCTTGGCCAAACTTGCGGCAAGGCGGGCGATGCACAAAGGTTGCTCCAACTCACCGCCGTCTTCGCGTTGCCGCTCGCCAAGCCGAGGTTCCAGCTTTTCTTCAGAGACATACCAGAAACGGGCAGTGTTTTCAGGCAGATCAAAATCAATCGCCAGCGCCCAATCATAATGCTGCTGTAAAATGATCCGCAAATCGGCCACGGACATCGCGCCATTCAGCCGGAAAGAGGTGTCTTCATCGGCACACATCGTCTCTGCCAGATCATCAATCAATGCGCCGTGGGGTTCCAGCATCAAGGCCAAAAGCGCCTCTTGCCCTTCCAGCGACAAGGTAGCCTCGCCCCAAAGCCACAAAGCATCCCACGGCTGCGGCGCATCCCAGTCCCAACCGGACAGGGCGGCGGTGATATCATCAAGATCGCGGCGCAAATCGGCCAGTTTTGGAACCTGCACCGGATGGTCTGATCGCCATAGCCGCGCATTCAGGGTGGCGTCATTCAATGCCTGATGCAGGGCTTCGATGGTTTCGCTGTTCGCGGTGGGTTGGGCGCGGACGCGGGCCAAAGCCTCTTCTCTTGCAACGGTCCAATTGTTCAAAAGGGTTGGATGACGGACGACAAAGGGGGCCATGCCCAGCCCCGTGGAATTGCCCACCCCAAGGCTGCGGCGGATTTCAGGAGCCAAGCGCACGGCATGCGTCCCGCCCTTTACCTGCGCCATATGTTCAACCATATCGACCGTAAAGGCGCGGATCAGCCAAACGGTCAACATCTCCACTTGAAACGGGCCGTTCAACTCGGGTCGCTCGGCGATACGGGCGCGGTCAGCAGCGCCGAATTTGCCCGAGCCATAGACAGCCGTGGTCCGCATCAAATACCCAACAGCGGCAATCTCCGCCTCATCGGGCTGCGTGCCTTGTGCCAGCGCGTCGACCACATGTGCGAACAGGCGCACAGACCGGTTTGCGCGGGCTAAAGTCAGTTCGCGCGCGCTGATGCGCCCTGCTTCTTGTAAGGGGACATTGGCGCGCAGACGGTCAATATCGGCCGAGGTTGGATCGCCATCGAACAAGGCAAAGGTGGCATCCCAAGCCGTTGCGATGACGCGGTCAGACCGCATGTCATCGGGCAGGTCATGGGCAAAGGCCACAAGGCTGTAGCATCGGTTTGGGCCCTGCACACGGTAAACGGCATGGCCAACGCCTTGGTCATTCACCTGCCAGATGGGGCGGTCACAATGCCAGCCTTCGGCAGCAATGCGGCGCAACATAACCCGCAGAAAGGACAGGCGGGTCGGATGCCCCGCCCCCATTCGGGCAAGGCGCATCACTTCGGCCGGAGGGCGGCGATAGCGGGCGGTTGCCGCGGACGATAAAGGGGCGGGGTTCGTCATTTTGAGTGCTCCTAGTCGTGTGATTATTCGGCAGGGCTGCGGAGTGTTTCGCCTTTTGGCGTGCGCCCCAGCATCAATGTGATCCGTAGCGCATCCCAAAGAGAGGGCAGCAAGATCAGCGAGACGGGAACCGCTGTGATCACGATAAAGCTTTGCAGCTTGCCGATACCACCCGCCCCAGTTGAAATCAGGATCAGCGCCATCACCCCCATCGACAAGCCCCAGAACGCGCGCAGTACCGTTGCGGGTTCGCCTTTCGACATAGAGGCCGCGATGACATAGCTCATCGAGTCGCTGGTTGTGGCGACGAACAGCATGGTCAGAACCAAGAACAGCACCGACAGGATCAGGCCCGAGGGCATGGCTTGCGTAATGGCCAGCAGGCCAGCAGGCAGGTTGAATCCTTCGAACGGACCAGAGATGATCCCCGGTGTCGCGACTTCAAACGCGATGCCCGAACCGCCAATGATCGTGAACCAAAAGTTGGTGATGATCGGGGCGGCAATCGCCAGCATCAGGATGATCTGACGGATCGAACGACCCCGGCTGATACGGGCAATAAAAATCGCCATCAGCGGGCCATACCCCATGAACCAGCCCCAAAAGAACACGGTCCACCAGCCGAGCCAACCCGGATCGCCAAACACGCCCGCCTCACCGCGGTAAAGCGCCATTTGAAAGAAGTTTTCCAGATAGACGCGCATGCCGCCAAAGAAGCCAGAGAAAATCGCGGCGGTTGGACCGAACACCAACAAGAACGCCAGCAAGCCCAAAGCAAGTGCGACGTTGATGGTGGACAAAAGCTGGATACCTTTTGACAGGCCGGTGATTGCGGAAACGGTGTAAAGGGCGACCAGTGCCATGATAACAACGGCCTGCGTGGCAAAGGTATCCGGCACGCCCATCAGGGCATTCAGACCATAAGACATTTGCAGACCAAGAAACCCGATCGGTCCCACGGTGCCCGCAACCACGGCAATGATGCAAGATGCATCGGCAATCAAGCCAATCGGGCCATTGATGGCGCGGTCGCCAAACACTGGATAAAGCAAGGTGCGCGGTGCCAAAGGCAGACCTTTGTCATAGTGATAATGCATCATCATCACCGTGGTCAGCGCGCCAAGGATGGCCCATGCCAGAAACCCCCAATGCAGGAAACTTTGCGCAAGGGCCGCGTTCGCGCGCACTTGCGGGTCCGTACCCAGATCCCCGAAAATCGGCGGAGCGGATAGGAAATGTGCAATCGGCTCACCCGCGGCCCAGAACACACCGCCGCCTGCAAGCAGGGTACACATGATCATGGAACCCCAGTTGAAGGTTTTGAATTCCGGCGTGGTCATCCCGCCCAGAACGGTGCGCCCGCCCGGCAGAACGCAAAGGACCAGTCCGATCAGGAACGTGGCCAGCAACAGAATCTGCCAGTAAAAGCCGAAATACTTGGCCGAGAACGCAAAGCCTGCATCAACAAGGGCCGACAGCCCTTCGATGTCAATCAGTGCGTAAAGGCAAAACAGCAGGATAAACCCGCCCGAAATTGCAAGCAGCGGCTTGTCGACGTTGCCAAGCCATTGGCTGCTTTTTGGTGGTGTGGTTTTGGTCATAATCCGTTCCTCCCCGAACGTGATATAATGGGCCGCGTGCTACTCTGCTGCGCGGCGCCGGGTGCCTTTTTCTGCGGCCAGTGGCCCGAAACTCTTGTCAAAAAACGCGTGCCAGTTGCCGCCCATCACACCGTCGATAGTGGCGCTGTCCATGCCGCTGGCCGCAAGGCCCGTGCGGATGTTTCCAAAATGACGGTTATCCTCAAACCAGTCATTCATTGGCGGAAAGCCGGGCGCATCGGCGCTGCCTTCGCCAAAATCCATCGCCTTGGTCCAGCGACCAACGCGCATCCATTCCACAATGCTGTCGGGCTGGTCTTGGCACAGGTCGGTACCGATCCCGACATTCGCAGGTCCCACCAGATCAACCGCAAGGGCGGCCATATCGCACCAGCTTTGCAGGCTGCACGCGCTGCCGCCTTTCAGGTGATGCGGATAGACCGACAGGCCCAAAAACCCGCCGCTTGCCCCCAAGGCGCGCAGCAGATCGTCGGATTTGTTGCGAAGTGCCGCGTGCCAGCTGTGCGGATTGGCGTGGCTGATGGTGATCGGGCGGGTGGAATGCTCTATCGCGTCAAAGGTCGATCGTTCGCCGGAATGGCTCATATCCACAACCATTCCGACCCGGTTCATCTCTGCCACCACGGCCCGGCCCATGCGGGTCAGGCCGCTGTCGGTCGCCTCATAACACCCCGACGCCAGCAACGATTGGTTGTTATATGTCAATTGCATAAAGCGCAGGCCTAGCGTGTGCAGCACCTCAACCAGCCCGATGTCATCCTCAATACAGCTTGGGTTCTGCGAACCGAAAAAGATCGCCGTGCGGCCCGTTTCGCGGGCCAGTTGGACATCAGCGGCGGTAAAACCTTGAAAGATAAGATCAGGGAATTGTTCAAACCAACGATTCCAGCGTTCAATAACCAAAACAGTCTCACGAAACGTCTCGTGATAGGTGATGGTCACATGGACCGCATCCACGCGCCCCTCACGCATCTGGCGGAAGATTTTTTCCGACCAGTTGGCGTATTGCAAGCCGTCGATCAGCGGTGCCATTCCGCTTTTCATTCGGGCACCCCTGCGGCGACATAGGCGGTTTTTACGGTGGTATAGAATTCGGCGGCATAACGCCCCTGTTCGCGTGGCCCGTAACTGGACGCCCCGCGCCCGCCAAACGGCACATGGTAATCGGTGCCAGCGGTGGGCAGATTCACCATCACACAGCCCGCGCGCATATTGGCGCGAAAATGGCTGGCGCGCGACAGGCTGCGGGTCATGATACCAGCGGTCAGACCAAACTCGCTGTCATTGGCGCAGGCCAGCGCCTCGGCATAGCTGTCAACCCGCTGCACGCAGGTCACGGGGGCGAACATTTCCTCACGGTTCAGGCGCATGGCGTTGGTGGTGCCTGCAAATACCGTGGGGGCCATGAAATAGCCATCGGTGGCCCGTTCCAACCGGGCGCCGCCGCACAGCAATTCGGCGCCCTCACCGCGGCCAATGCCGATATAGTCAAGGTTCTGCGTCAGTTGGGTTTCGCTGACGACCGGCCCAATCTGGATGCCATCCTCCAGCGCGTGACCAACCTTAAAGGCGTTCGCGGCGGCGACCAGCCGTTCGACAAAGGCGTCATGCACAGCGGAATGCACGATCAGGCGGCTGGCGGCGGTGCATTTTTGCCCGGTGCCACCAAAGGCCGAATTGGCGGCGTGGGTCACGGCCAAATCCAGATCGGCGTCATCCATAACGATCAACGGGTTTTTCGACCCCATTTCCATCTGGATCTTGGTCATGTTCTGAATGGCTGCCGCCGCAATCCCGCGCCCAACAGGAACCGACCCGGTAAAGCTGATCGCGTCAATCCCACGGCTTTCCACCAGCCGCTGGCCGACATCGCGGCCCGACCCCAACACCATATTGAACAGGCCTGCGGGGATGTCTTGCTTGGCGATAATCTCGGTCAGCGCGACCGCACTGGCCGGCGTCAGGTTTGCGGGCTTCCACACCACCGCATTGCCAAAGGCCAACGCAGGCGCAATTTTCCACGCAGGCGTGGCGATGGGAAAGTTCCACGGGCTGACAATCGCCACCACGCCAACGGGTTCGCGGCGCACATCAATTTCAATGCCGGGGCGCACGGATTCCGCCAGATCACCTTGGTTGCGCAACGCCTCTGCCGCGAAATAGGTGAAAAACTGACCCGCGCGGTAAACCTCGCCTTTGCCTTCGGCGGCGGGTTTGCCTTCTTCACGGGCGATGATCCGACCGATTTCCTCGGCCCGCGCCATCATCTCCGTGCCAATCGCCATCAGCACATCATGGCGCTTTTGCACACCTGCCGCCCACCATGCGGGCTGCGCGTGACGGGCTGCCGCAATGGCGGTATCCAGCTGCGCGGCATCCGCCTGCGCATACATACCGATCAAGTCGGTGGTATCCGAGGGGTTGCGGTTTTCCACCTGCGTTGCGCCGTTGGACCAAGTGCCGTTGATGTAAATGCCAGTGCGATTCGTCATAGGAGCCTCCGAAAATTTCAAGTGGACCATAGACGCAGCGAAAAGATTCAGTCATTCTTGAAATTCTGAAGAAACTTACAGAAAATCTGAATGTCAGTGAAACTTGAAATGCTACGGGTTTTTCGCATCGTGGCGGAAAAAGGCACCTTGGCGGCGGGGGCCGAAGTGTTGGGTCGCACCCCCTCGGCAGTGTCGATGATGCTGGCCCAGCTAGAGGCCGACATCGGCGCGCCGCTATTCGAGACTGACCGCAAAAACAGGCTGACGCCATTGGGCCAGTTGGTCTTGGATGAAAGCTGTCGTGCAACCGATGTGTTTGACCGCAGCGTGGACGCGATCCGCCGCCATGCGGTGTCGTCCGGCGGGATTGTGCGTATCGCGGCCGTGCCATCGGCGACGGTATCACTGCTGCCCAGTGTCATTGAAACCTTTTGTGCAGCCATGCCCAATGTTCGGGTTGAAATCAGCGATGTCGACTCGGTCGCTGTGCGCCGCCGTGTCGCGCGCGATGAGGCCGATATCGGGATCTTGTCAGCCCGTCCGGGCGAGACGTCTGAAGGCAGCATGATTTCATGCGATGATCTGGGGATCGTTTGCGCCGAAGGTGGCCTCGTTCACCGCGCACATCTTGCCCGTAAAGGGAAGTCGGACTGGTCCCTGATGGCGCTTGAACCGCTGATTGCGAACCCGCTTTGCACCTATGTCGATGACCCTTTGATCCGTGAATTGCTGGCTACAAGTAAACTTGAGGCGCGGAATACAACGGCAATTCTATCCTTTGTACGTCGGGGGTTAGGGGCAAGCATTCTGCCGTATGACGCGGTGAAAAGCCAGCCGGATGGAGTTGAGTTTTTCGTTCCATCCCATCCAACAAGTCGTAGAGAACTAAGGAAAGTTCGCCAAGGAACACTTAGGCCAACCCCGCAGTTGG
This sequence comes from uncultured Pseudorhodobacter sp., assembly GCA_965363575.1. Lineage (GTDB taxonomy): Bacteria > Pseudomonadota > Alphaproteobacteria > Rhodobacterales > Rhodobacteraceae > Pseudorhodobacter. Next base: position 12,810 of record CBDTUV010000047.1, read on the forward strand.
AGGCATTCTGGGCGCTCCTGACAGATGCGCCAAGCGATGTTTAGGTAGCCTTCGGGCCAGTGCTCTGCATGACCAAGGCGAACACGCGACCAAATGAAGGTCAAAAATCAAGCGTTTGTCGCTGCATGGCATATTTGATGAGTTTGTTTCGGGACTCGCGACCT
>CBDTUV010000048.1:0-12883 GCA_965363575.1 uncultured Pseudorhodobacter sp.
CCCCGGCGCGTGGTGGCCCAGAAAATGCGATAGCCACGCCACACACCACGGCTCATTTATCGGGGCTGCGGACCAGACACGGTCGCCGATCCGCTCCATCATCACTTGGGTATAATCGGCAAACCAGCCAGCAATGTCACGGTTACGCCAGCCCCCCATATCGGCAAGGGCGGAAGGCAATTCCCAATGATACAAGGTGGCCGCAGGTTTCAGGCCGCGTTCTAGCATCCCATCAACCAATCGGTCGTAATAATCCAACCCTTGGGCGTTCACCGCCCCGCGCCCTTCGGGCATTACCCGCGCCCATGAGGTGGAAAAACGGTAAACGTCGAACCCCGCCGCTTGCATCAGGTCAAAATCTTCGGGCCAACGGTGGTAATGGTCGCAGGTCACAGCACCGTTTTCGGCGCGGACCACATTGCCGGGGGTCTCGGCAAAATCGTCCCAATGGGTACGACCTGCACCGCCAAAAGAATGCCCCTCAATCTGATAGCTGGAGGTGGCAGCCCCAAACAGAAAATCACTTGGAAAATCAGCGCGGTTTGGCAGCATGGTCAGGACCTGTGCGGTGCGGGGCCAGTGGATTGGCCGATGATCAATTCAGCCTCTAGCAGCCGATTGGACGGGGCAGGGGTTGTGCCTGCGATGGTTTCAAGCAGCATGGCGGCCGCAATGCGCCCCGCCTCACGGACCGAGGAACGGGTGGCGGTAAAGATGGGAACATCGCCACCGTTTTTCATATAACTTAGGTCATCATCATGAATAATGACGGAAATATCACGACCAATGCGCAGGCCACGTTCGTCAATCGCGCGGCGCGCACCAAGGGCGATGATCATCGACGATAACAGCAGGGCCGTTGGTGGATCGGGCAAAGCCAGCATTTCGCACACGGCGTCATAGCCAAGCCCTTCGGTCATCTCAATCGATTGCATCAAGGCAGGGTCGGTTGCAAGACCACGGGCGGTCAAAGCTTCGGTAAAGCCGCCGCGGCGGCGGATGGCGAAATCCATGAATTCAAGGCCGTTCACAAGACCGATGCGGCGATGGCCAAGGTCCAACAGGAAATCCGTGGCGCGGCGAAACGCGCGGCGGTTGTTCACATCGACCCAAGAATAAGGAAGGGCTGCCGCGGTAGCGCGGCCATGCACGACAAAGGGCATCTTGATGTCATGCAGCAACTTGATGCGGGGGTCATCGTGTTTTGGCGAGTGGACGATGACACCATCGACATTGCCGCGCGATTTCATTTCACGGTAAACCCGCGCCTCATCGCCGTCAGGCACGATAGACAGGATCAGGTCATAGCCGGCCTTGGAATAGGTTTCACCCGCGCCTGCGATGAAATCGGCAAAGATAGGGTTGACGATTTCATGCTGGGTTTCCACCGGGATCACATGCCCCACAGCCATCGCGCGCCCGGTTGCCAGACGGATTGCGCGGGTGTTAGGCTTGTAACTATAGCGCTGTGCGGCAGCTATGACCTTTTCGCGCGTGGCTTCATTCACCTCGGGGTACCCGTTCAGCGCGCGGCTAACGGTTGTGGGTGACAGGCCAAGCTTTTGCGAAAGGTCTTTTAAGTTCATTGCAGGCCCAAAGCGGTTTGAATTCCTGTGAAAGCCTAGCGGTAAGGTTTGCAGACGTCAAAGGCATTTATTTACGAGCAGTGCGGGACTTTATTGCCAAAGTAGGGCCATGTGCTTAACGAAATGCTGTCTTTCACGAATTGCCTGCTGCAACTTATGATTGACTCAAAGGGGTAAATCGCGGATGGTCAAGCCTCCAAAGCGGTTTGGATTTGACTCTACCGCATGAATGCCAACAATACGCCTGAAGGCGGGATCATTGGGAGGAAAAGATGAAATCCACTTACCTTATGGGGGCCGCCGCGATTGCGTTACTGGCCGGTGCAGCACATGCACAAGACCTGAAATTCGCACCCGGAGAGGATGCGAAGTTTCACTGGGACAGCTTTGAGGCGCTGAAAGCGACTGATTTGAAGGGCCAAAGCCTGAAGATTGACGGGCCTTGGGGTGGCGTGGACAAGGAGCTGTTCGAAAGCGTAATCGCGTATTTTGAGGCGGCAACCGGTGCGGATGTGGAATACACAGGCGGCGACGGGTTTGAGCAGCGCGTGATGATCGATGTTGAGGCAGGCTCGCCCCCCGGAATAGCAGTGATTCCGCAGCCCGGCCTTGCCGCAGACCTTGCCAAGCGCGGCAAGCTGACCGCCCTGCCAAGCGAAACGGCGGATTGGTTGAAAGAGAACTATGCGGCGGGCCAATCATGGGTCGACCTTGCAACCTATTCAGGTCCCGATGGCGCCAAGGCGCTGTATGGCATGTTCTATAAGGTCGATGTGAAGTCGCTGGTTTGGTATGTACCTGAGAATTTTGAGGATGCGGGCTATGACATCCCCACCTCGATGGAAGAGCTGAAAGCCTTGACCGAACAGATCGCCGCTGATGGTGGCACACCGTGGTGTATTGGTCTGGGGTCAGGCCCCGCAACCGGTTGGCCTGCGACCGACTGGGTCGAAGATATGATGCTGCGCAACAACACCCCCGCCGACTATGACGCGTGGGTCAGCAATGACATGAAATTCGACGACCCAAAGGTTGTGGCCGCGATTGAAGATTTCGGCTGGTTTGCCCGTAACGACAAGTATGTGGCCGGTGGGTCGGGCGCAGTTGGGTCAACCGATTTCCGCGACAGCCCCAAGGGTTTGTTTGCATCGCCACCTGCGTGCTACATGCACCGTCAAGCGAGCTTTATTCCGTCCTTCTTCCCTGATGGTACCGTTGTTGGCGAGGATGCCGACTTTTTCTACTTCCCCGCCTATGCGGACAAGGATTTGGGCAAACCCGTTTTGGGTGCCGGCACGTTGTTTGTGATTACCCAAGACAGCCCGGTTGCCGAGGCCTTCATGAAATATCTGCAAACCCCGTTCGCGCATGAGGTTTGGATGGCGCAGAAAGGCTTCTTGACGCCGCATAAGGGTGTGAATCCTGACGCTTACGGCGACGAGACGTTGAAAAAGATGGGGGATATCTTGCTGGGTGCCGACACCTTCCGCTTTGACGGGTCTGATCTGATGCCGGGCGCGATTGGCGCGGGTGTTTTTTGGACCGGGATGGTTGATTACACCGCTGGCAAAGATGCCACAGCCGTGGCGACCGATATCCAGAAAACCTGGGACAGCATAAAGTAAGCAGGCCCACTATGTCCCCGCCCAGCGTCAGCGTTGGGCGGGGATCACCTTATGCGCCGCGTCCTTTCCGGCGCAAGATATTGAGTGCGGATATGACGGTTTAGGGGGGAACTTATGGAACAGTTCGTGATGGCGGCTGTGACAATTTTAATCGGCGTCTTTGGCTGTATTTGTTACTTTTTTCTGTCGAACATGGCGCTGGACCGGATGTATCCAGCCTCTGGCGCGATGGCTGGGGCCAACATCAACCGCGCCAATCAGATCCGTCCTTGGTTGTTTATGTTTCCGGCTTTGGCACTGCTGACAGTCTATTTGGTCTATCCGGTGTTCGTGTCGATCTACCTGTCGTTTATGGATGCCGAGGGGGATACCTTTGTTGGGGCGGCCAATTATATTTGGCTTATCAATGATGATAAATTTCGGGAAAGCATGTTCAACAACCTGCTGTGGTTGGTGTTCGTGCCTGCAGCCTCTACGTTTTTCGGGCTGGTTGCGGCGGCTGTGACCGACCGTATTCGCTGGGGCAATTTTGCCAAGGCGATGATCTTCATGCCGATGGCGATTTCCTTTGTGGGCGCGGCGGTGATTTGGAAACTGGTCTATGAATACCGCCCTGATGGGCAGGAACAGATCGGGATTTTGAACGCGGTTTGGACCGGGATGGGCGGTGAGGCGCAGACTTGGCTAACGTCACCTGTCATAAATTCGTTTTTGCTTATGATCGTTCTGGTTTGGATTCAGACCGGGTTTGCGATGGTGATTTTATCGGCAGCCTTGCGAGGGATTCCTGAAGAAACGATTGAGGCGTCCATTCTGGATGGTGCCTCGCCGTTTCAGATTTTCATGATGATCAAGGTGCCACAAATTTGGGGAACGATTTTGGTGGTGTGGACGACGATCACGATCACCGTTTTGAAGGTGTTTGACATCGTTCTGACTATGACCAACGGCCAGTGGGGTACGCAGGTTTTGGCCAACTTGATGTTTGACTGGATGTTTCGCGGCAATGACACCGGGCGCGCATCGACCGCCGCCATTATCATCATGCTGATGGTGACGCCGATCATGATCTGGAACATCCGCAACGCTGCACGGGAGGCCCGCTAATGGACAATATCGTGGGAACCAAATCGCGCCTGGTCTGGGCGGTTAACCTGTGTGCCTTGGCTCTGGTTTTGTTGTGGACCTTCCCAACCTTTGGCTTGCTGGTGTCCAGCTTTCGTGACCGTGACCAAATCAGCGCGTCCGGTTGGTGGAAGGCGATGTTTCCGGCCGAGGCATCGGTGCAGTACAGGGCCGATCCACCAGATACTGCGGTGCTGAAAGACGGGCTTTATGTGCTGGACGGCAATATCTTTGACGGCGGGCCGGGCAAGGTGACGGCCTTTGGCACGTCAATCCGCGAACCCGGCGCGCATACGGTGAATGAGCCGGTGGTGACAGAGGACGGTGAGACGGTGACGGTTCAAGCGAATGGTGATTTCACCATCACTTCACCCACCGCGATGGAAGGCCGCCGGGGCATGCGGATATTTGCGACCTCGGTCACGCCGGCAAGGTTTACCTTTGAAAACTATGGCAGGGTTTTGGGCGCCGAAGGATTGGGGCGGGCGTTTTTGAACACGATGACTGTTTCCATTCCCGCAACAGTGATCCCGATATTGGTGGCCGCCTTTGCCGCCTATGCGCTGGCGTGGATGGAGTTTCCGGGCCGTGCGCTTATCGTGGCTTTGGTGGTGGGGTTGCTGGTCGTACCGTTGCAACTGGCCCTTATCCCCTTGTTAAAACTTCATAATGAAATTGGGATTGGTAAGAGTTATATCGGGATATGGCTGGCACATACCGGCTTTGGCTTGCCGCTGGCCATTTACCTTTTGCGAAATTATATGGTCGGCCTGCCGCGAGAGATTATTGAAAGCGCACGAGTTGATGGCGCCACGGATTTTCAGATTTTCTTGAAGATCATTCTGCCGCTTTCGTTTCCCGCACTGGCCAGCTTTGCGATCTTTCAGTTTTTGTGGACGTGGAATGACCTGCTGGTCGCCCTCGTGTTCCTTGGAAATTCGGCTGATCAATTGGTCATGACCGGGCAGTTGAAAAACCTGATGGGGTCGCGTGGCGGCGATTGGGAAATCCTTGCGACCTCGGCCTTTGTCACCATCGCGGTGCCGCTGGTCGTGTTCTTTGCAATGCAAAAATACTTGGTCCGAGGCCTATTGGCCGGATCTGTGAAATAAGGAAAGAAGGCCATGGGAATGGTAGAAAAACCGAATGCCGCCACATGGGCGCAGGACAAAGATTGGTGGCGCGGCACGGTGATCTATCAGATCTATCCGCGCAGCTTTCAAGACAGCAATGGCGATGGCATTGGTGATTTGGCGGGCATCGTGCAGCGCTTGCCGCATATTGCCGAATTGGGGGCCGATGCGATTTGGATCAGCCCGTTCTTTACGTCACCGATGAAGGATTTCGGCTATGACGTGTCAGATTATTGCGATGTGGACCCGATGTTTGGCCAATTGGCCGATTTTGATGCGGTGATTGCAAAGGCGCATGAATTGGGGCTGCGCGTGATGATCGATCTGGTGCTGTCGCACACGTCGGATGAGCATCCGTGGTTTAAGGAAAGCCGTGCCAACCGCACCAATCCCCGCGCCAATTGGTATGTTTGGGCTGACCCAAAGATGGACGGAACGCCGCCGACAAACTGGCTGTCGATCTTTGGTGGGTCGGCCTGGCAATGGGATGCGCGACGTGAGCAGTATTTCTTGCACAACTTCCTGACATCGCAGCCCGATCTGAATTTCCATGAACCCCAAGTGCAAGACGCGCTGCTGGATGTGGCTCGGTTTTGGCTAGAGCGAGGCGTGGACGGGTTTCGTTTGGATACGATCAACTTTTACACCCATGACAAATACCTGCGCGACAACCCGGCCTTGCCGCCCGAACAGCGCAATGCCGATACGGCCCCCGCCGTAAACCCCTATAACCACCAGATGCACCTGTTTGACAAAAGCCAGCCCGAGAACATCGAGTTCTTGAAAAAGCTTCGTGCGGTGATGAAACCCTATAATGCCGCCGCCGTTGGTGAGGTGGGGGATGCACAGCGCGGGCTTGAGATACTGGGTGAGTACACGCGCGGCGATGATCGGATGCAGATGTGCTATGCTTTTGAATTCCTGTCGCCCAAACGGTTGACGCCGGCCCGTGTTGTGGAAACCTTTGACGCGCTGGATGCGGCGGCCCCTGATGGTTGGGCCTGCTGGGCGTTTTCCAACCATGATGTTGTTCGCCACATCACGCGCTGGGGACTCTCGGCCGATGCTGCAAAGGCTTATGCGACACTGTTAATGTGCCTGCGCGGTTCGGCCTGTTTGTATCAGGGCGAAGAATTGGGCTTGCCAGAGGCGGATATCGCCTTTGAGGATTTGCAAGACCCTTATGGCATCGAGTTTTGGCCCGAATTTAAAGGCCGTGATGGTTGCCGCACGCCGATGGTATGGCAATCGGACAACCAAACCGGCGGCTTTAGTGCGGGCAAGCCATGGTTGCCAGTGCCTGCGCAGCATTTGCAACTGGCAGGTGCCGCCGCCAAGGCGGAGGGCGGGTTGTTTGCGCATTACCAAGCGGCCCTTGCGCTTCGCCGCCTGCACCCGGTTTTGCGGACAGGCGCGCAGTTGGACCTGACTGCCAAGGGCGATTTGCTTAGCTTTTTCCGGGCCAGTGACGGTGCTGAGGACAGCTTGTTCTGCGCCTTTAACCTCGGGGAAAGTACACTAACGCTGCCCGCACCAAAAGGGGCATGGCAGGGCGTCTGGCCCGACCAAGGCGGCCCTTTGGGCAAAACCATAACTTTGGGCCCGTGGCAGTTTTGCCTTGCGGCAAAAGCGTGATGTGAAAAAGGCGGGATGACAGATGGCTAATCTAAAGCTGACGAATGTCGAAAAAGCGTATGGTGAGGTGAAAGTGCTTGCCAATATCAACCTCGACATCAAACAAGGTGAGCTGATTGTGTTTGTCGGCCCTTCTGGCTGCGGCAAATCTACGTTGTTACGGATGATTGCGGGGTTGGAACGGATCACCGAGGGAACGCTTGAGATTGACGGGCAGGTCGTGAATGACGTGCCACCTGCGCAGCGCGGCATTGCGATGGTGTTCCAATCCTACGCGCTGTACCCGCACATGACCGTGCGCGAAAACATGGAATTCGCGCTGAAAATCGCCAAGAAAAGTAAGGCCGAGATTGCCGCTGCGGTGACCAAGGCTGCCGATATTTTGCAGCTGACACCCTATCTGGACCGCTTGCCCAAGGCCTTGTCAGGCGGGCAGCGCCAGCGTGTGGCGATTGGGCGGTCGATTGTGCGCGACCCAAAAGTGTTTTTGTTTGATGAGCCGCTGTCGAACCTTGATGCGGCGTTGCGCGTGGCAACCCGGATTGAAATTGCGCAGCTGAAAGAGCAAATGGCCGACCGGACGATGATCTATGTCACCCATGATCAGGTTGAGGCGATGACGCTTGCGACCCGTATCGTGGTCCTGGCAGGCGGTGGGATTAGCCAAGTGGGCAGCCCGCTTGACCTTTATGAACGGCCGCAAAACGAGTTTGTGGCACAGTTTATCGGATCGCCGGCGATGAACCTTTTGGCGGGGGAGGTGGTGGAAACCGGGACGCAGACGGTGGTCAAACTGGACGGCGGTGGTATGGCGCGGTCTGCGGTGCCGACACTGGCTGCAGATCTGGGCATGAAGGTCAATATCGGCGTGCGCCCCGAGGACTTGGTTGCCACCGATGCAGATCCGATTTTCACCGGCGAGGTTGAGATTACCGAGGCGTTGGGCGAAGTGACCTTGCTGTATTTCAAGCGACAAGGCGAGGCGGCGCAGGTTGTTGGAAAACTGCCCGGCATCCATACTAATCTGCGGCGCAAGGCGGTGAAGCTAACCGCTGACCCCAAAAAAGTGCATATGTTCCACAACGGTTTGTCGCTGCGTTTCCGTTAAGGGTTAGAGCAGGGCCAGAACCCCAATGAATATCGCGCTGATCGCCAAAGATAGCAGGCCCGGCACCCAAAGGGTGTAGCGGGGGCTTGGTATTGTCGGCATGTTGTTTGGCCCTTTATCCAAAATCCCTAAGGCGCATTAATCCGACATTTAGGTTTCTGTTGTCTTAACAAGACATGGATATTCACTGGGATCAGCTATCAAAGGCGCAATGGCAGGGCCAGCTTGCCACCCACGCCTACGGCCTGCGCCAAGATTGGGTTTTTGGTCAGGCGATGGCCTTGCTGGGGGCAAAGGTTTCGCGCGCTGTGGTGTTTGATGCCGGACACGCCGTCGCCATGGCACAGGTTTTGCAACGGCCCGGCCTGCGTGTGATTGGGCAAGGGCCGGTGTGGCTGACATCGCTAAAGGATCGCCAAAAGCGCCGCGTCATCCGGTGTTTGGCGCGCCATTGCGGGGCCTGCATTGTCACCCCAGCGCAGCCTTTGGCGGGTTGGGGTATGGTGCCACTTATCACGCCCAAAACCTCGGCCTTGTGGAACATCCACCGATCGCCGGAGGCACTGCGCAAAGGGTTAAACGGCAAATGGCGCAACAGGCTTGTCCGGGCCGAAGACACCGTGAAACCATCCCCGTTGAACCAGTCGCAGTTGCAAGACTTGATCGCCGAAGAGGCAGCGCAGCGCCAAAAGCGGGGCTACCACAACCTGCCGGGGGCAATGGCCGCCGATTGGTCGGGGGACAGTTTGGCGATAGGGTGGCAAAGCGCAGGGGGTTTGCAGGCAGGGATGGTATTTTTGATCCACGGACAGACCGCCAGCTATTTTCTGGGCTGGGCCAGTGACGTGGGACGTGCGGCCTTTGCGCATGGGCCGATATTATGGCAATCTGCCTTGGCCTTGGGCCGCCAGGGCGTGCGCGTGCTGGACCTTGGCGATGTGAACACGGACACTGGCGCAAGCCTTGCACGGTTCAAGCTGGGCACCGGGGCAGGGCTGGTGACGGCGGGGCCTACGTGTTTCATTTTGCCCTCGATGTGAAGGCAACGGGTGACAACGGGTCGCGATGCGCCGATAACCGCCCTTTGATAGACCTGCGCAAAGACCATCAAGGATAGCCCATGAAACGCCCGCCTATTTTTCCCGCCCCGCAATTCCCCCCCGTTAAACTGCGTGCCTTTCAGCGCATGCCACCCGCGGTGTTTCCCGTTATAATGGGCCTGTTCGGGCTTGGCCTTGCCTTGCGGCGCGGGGCGGATGCGATTGGTTATCCGGCAGCGATTGCTGAGGCGAGCTTGGGCGCGATCAGCCTGCTTTGGGTGTTTGCCACGCTGGGCTATGCGGTCAAGCTTTCACAGCGCCCTGCCGTGATTATGGAAGATCTGGCCATTCTGCCGGGGCGGGCAGGGTTGGCGGCGATGTCGCTTGGGATGGCCTTGTTGGCCGTGACCTTGCTGCCCTATTCAACCCGCGCGGCTGGCGTGGTGATGTTTGCGGCCCTTGGAACGCACCTGCTTTTGGCCGTCCTGATCATATTGGCCTTGCGCCGTGGCCCTGCAGAAGGCCGCGATGTGACGCCCGTTTGGCACCTTAGTTTTGTTGGTTTTATCATCCCTGCGGTGGCGGCAGCACCTTTGGGCTATACCGGGCTTGCCACAGGCATATTGTTTTCGACCACTGTGATTGCGATTGGCATTTGGGGCATCAGTCTTTTCCAACTGCTAAAGCGCGTGCCACCCGCACCTTTGCGCCCGCTGCTTGCGATTCACCTGTCGCCGGCGGCCTTGTTTGGCACAGTGTCATTGCTGTTGGGGATGCCAATGCTTGCGATGGGGTTTGCGGTGTTGGGCGGGCTGATCTTGCTTGCGATGGTTGCCTCGGCGCGTTGGATCACCGAGTCTGGATTTTCGGCCCTTTGGGGCGCGTTCACCTTTCCTCTGGCCGCTTATGCCAGTCTGCTTTTGGCTCTTGGTACGGCCACGGGGCCAAGCGGCCCGTGGGTTTGGGCCGGCATTGTGGTGCTCACCGCCGCGATTGGCATTGTGCCCGCGATTGCGCTGAAAGTGTTACAAGCTTGGACTAAGGGCACTTTGGCAGCTAAAACGAATGCTGCGGCCGCCTAGGCGATCTGCGCCATACTGGCGTACCCTATTTGATTTGCGCCACAAACGCGCGGGCAAGTGCCAAACCTGCGGCATCCGCTGCACCACTTGATGCAGCCGCATGGCGAGGGTGCTGCGCGATCCAACCGGGGGCCATCGCTTCAATTTGGGTGTGGAAGCGTTTGGTCCAACTGGTTACCACGGCATGATTGGCCTCAAAATGAAACTGCGTGGCATAGCCTGCACGGCCCACCCGAAAGGCTTGGTTCTGCACGTCTAAGCTTTGGGCAAGATGAACGGCACCCGGTGGTGCGTCAAACGTGTCGGAATGCCATTGGAAGGCGCTAAAATCAGCCGTCACAGCGGATAGCACCGGATCAGAACGCCCCGCATCGGTCGCCGAAATCTGAACCCAACCAAATTCTGGCGCCGTGCCAATGTGGTTGCGCGCGCCAAACCCACGCGCCATCAACTGCGCGCCAAGACAAATGCCCAAAACCGCACGGTCCACCGCAACCATCTGGCGCATCAGCGCGCTCAGCGGGCCGAGATAGGGATGGGTATCATCTGAAAGGGCAGTTTGTTCGCCGCCAAAGACCACCAGCGCATCCACGCCCTCAATGCTGCCCGGCAAGGCTTGACCCAAATAGGGGCGATACTGGTCAACAATCGCGCCCGCCTCGGCCAGCGCCATCCCGACTTGCCCATGCTGGGTACCAGCCGTATTTTCGACAATCGCCACGCGCATCATGCATCCTTTCTGTTTCCTTCACATCATCACGCTGGCTTTGCGCACGCAAGTGGGGCATTTGGCCTTGCCATTCTGTGCCATGCATGAAACAGCAAACCGCCAAACGACCGCTCCCACGGAGGCTACTCATGGAGATTCGCGAGGCACTTACCTTTGATGACGTTCTGCTGGTTCCGGCGGCAAGCTCTGTGCTGCCATCAGATGCAGATACATCAACATTTGTCACCCAATCCATTCGGATGAACATCCCACTTTTGTCATCAGCAATGGACACTGTGACCGAAGGGCGGATGGCAATTGCCATGGCGCAGGCGGGCGGTATCGGGGTGGTTCACCGCAACCTTACAGTTGATCAGCAAGCGCTGGAAGTGCGGCGGGTCAAGCGGTTCGAGTCTGGTATTGTCTACAGCCCAATCACCCTGACCCCCGACCAAACGCTGGCCGATGCCAAAGCGTTACAAGAGCGCTATAGCGTCACTGGGTTTCCTGTGGTGGATGAACTGGGCCGCGTTGTTGGCATCGTGACCAACCGCGACATGCGCTTTGCCTCTGATGACCGCACGCCGGTTAAAGTGATGATGACATCCGATAATCTGGCGATTTTGCATGAACCCGCTGACCGTCAGGCGGCGATTTCACTGATGAAAGCCCGGCGCATTGAAAAGTTGTTGATCACCGATGGCAAAGGCAAGCTGACGGGCCTTTTGACGTTGAAGGACACCGAGCAATCTGTGCTAAACCCCCATGCCTGCAAGGATGAACTGGGCCGCTTGCGGGTTGCAGCAGCCTCAACCGTTGGGGATGCCGGGTTTGAACGCTCAATGGCGCTGATCGAGGCTGGCGTGGATATGGTGGTGATCGACACCGCTCATGGCCATTCCGAAGGCGTTGCGCGCGCGGTTGAACGCATCAAGGCCATTTCGAACGCGGTGCAGGTTGTCGCAGGCAACGTGGCGACGGCCGAGGCGACCCGCGCCCTTATTGGCGCCGGGGCTGATGCGGTTAAGGTGGGGATTGGTCCGGGTTCCATTTGCACCACGCGGATTGTGGCCGGTGTGGGCGTTCCACAGCTGACCGCGATTATGGATGCGGCCTCTGCTGCGGGCAAGGTACCGATCATCGCCGATGGTGGTATCAAATACTCCGGCGATTTTGCCAAGGCGATTGCTGCAGGTGCGTCATGCGCCATGGTAGGCTCGGCGATTGCCGGCACCGACGAGTCGCCCGGTGAGGTGATTTTGTATCAAGGCCGTTCATTCAAGTCGTACCGCGGCATGGGCAGCCTTGGCGCGATGGCGCGCGGCTCAGCCGATCGCTATTTCCAAAAAGATGCCGCCAGTGACAAGCTGGTACCCGAAGGGATTGAAGGCCAAGTGCCATACAAAGGTTCGGCTGCGGCGGTGGTTCACCAATTGGTGGGCGGGCTGCGGGCAGCGATGGGCTATACCGGCAACGGCACCGTCGCGGATATGCGCAAAAACTGCACCTTTGTGAAAATCACCGGGGCAGGGCTAAAGGAAAGCCATGTGCATGATGTGCAGATCACCCGTGAAAGCCCCAACTACCGCATTATGTAAGCCAGACAAGGGCCTTGTCCGAGGCCACAGGATACCATGACACCAGCCGCACGCTATGCCGCCGCCATCGACATTCTTGACAAAATGCTGGCGGGCGAGGCGGCGGAAAAAGCCCTGACCAATTGGGCGCGGTCCAATCGGTTTGCTGGATCGGGGGATCGCCACGCGCTGCGCGATATTGTCTATGACGTGCTGCGTTGCAAACGGTCTTTTGCGGCTTTTGGTGGCGCGGAAACGGGGCG
>CBDTUV010000049.1:0-12709 GCA_965363575.1 uncultured Pseudorhodobacter sp.
GCTCCACGCGGAACAATATCACTATACTCGTCGGTTTCAGGCGAAGGGGGGCAATGTTTAATGCGCCGGGGATCAACCCTCTACATGCCAATGCACGGGAAAGCCGGGGTTGAAAACGGTCACTGGCCCGGCTTCGGTCAGAATTTTATCGGGCCATTTGGCGGCAGCGCCTTTGGTCAAGGTCATCGTGGCCGTATTCACCGGCAGGCGGTAGAACGCGGGGCCGTTGCGGGCGGCGAAGTGTTCCAGCTTGTCCAAGGCGCCGTCTTCTTCAAACACATGGGCGAGCAAGGGCATCGTATTGGTGGCGGTAAAGCAACCGGCACAGCCGCAAGCATGTTCTTTCAGCGCGTCCACATGCGGGGCGGAATCGGTGCCAAGGAAGAACCGCGCCTCGCCAGAGGTTGCCGCTTTGCGCAAGGCCAACCGGTGCTCTTCACGCTTGGCCACGGGCAGGCAGTAGTAATGCGGTTTGATCCCACCGGCCAAGATATGGTTGCGGTTGATGATCAGGTGGTGCGTCGTGATGGTCGCCGCCAGATCATCGCCACCCGCGCGCGCATAGGCCACGCCCTGCGACGTCGTGATATGTTCCATCACCACCCGCAATCCGGGGATGGATCTGCGCAGCGGATCGAGGACCGTGTCGATAAACACCGCCTCACGGTCAAAAATATCAACCGCCGGGTCGGTGACCTCGCCGTGCACACATAAGGGCAAGCCAATCTCGGCCATTTTCTCAAGCACCGGGCGCACCTTGTCAAAATCGCGCACACCAGAATGGGAATTGGTCGTCGCCCCCGCCGGGTAGAGCTTTACCGCCTTCACAAGGCCAGATGCGGCGGCAGCGGCAACATCGGCAGGGTCGGTGCCTTCGGTCAGGTAGAGGACCATCAAAGGATCAAACACCATGCCTTTGGGCAAGGCCGCCATGATCCGGCTGTGATAGGCCTGCGCATCGGCAAGGGTGACCACGGGCGGCACTAGGTTTGGCATGATAATCGCACGGGCAAAATGGCGCGCGCTTTCGGGCAATATGCCTTGCAGCATCGCACCATCGCGCAAATGCAGGTGCCAATCATCGGGGCGGGGCAGGGTGATGCTGTGTGTCATGGCAAAAACCGCTAGCCTATCCGCCCCGCCTTTTCCAGTGGCAAAAACTGAAAAAAACGTTCACGCGGCAGCGTTAATCCGCGTGTACCACTTGGCCGCGCGCAGAGGGATGCCTACTTTTCGCCCAACGTGCCGCTTTTTTCGAGCTTTTCCAGATGCTTGCGAAATCCGGGCGCGCGCAGCCTTGCGGTGACGGATCTGCACACCATCGCCTCACGCGCGGGGTGGCCTGCGGCACCACAAGCGCGCAAAATCCGGCGCAGGTAATTGCCATGGGTGCGCCGCGCGCGCCAAAGCGCATAATAGGATTTCGCCGACAACTGGCCCTCACAGGCCGCTTTGACCAGTTTTGGCAAGATCCCCATTTCGGCCAAGGCCGTGGTGAGAGTGTCGCCCAAAAACCGCGCTTTCAGGCTGGTCACATAAGGTTTGCGGAACAGCGCCACATGCATCGCATCCAAACGCTCGTACGGATCGTGCAGCGTAAACACCCGTGCTGCCCCTTCGGTCATGTCGGGGGCATAGCCATAGCGTTGGGTAAAGTTCAGACGGCGCGCGTGGCGATAGCGCGTGTCCCATCCTGAAATTTCGGGGTCGAGCGTCGCGCGGGGCTGCACAGCCAGCACGGTACACCCGGGCGCCGTCACCGAAAACGCCGCCGCCGCATAGGCGCCCATACCGGCGCCGTAAAACACCACGCGGTCATAATTGTCGAAAAAGCACTCATCTACCAGCCGATCCAGATAGGCGTACACATCGCGGTCGCGGTACCATGTTTCGCCTTCACTGATTAGGCTTAGATGCGACCACCCGTTCTGCGTCGCCTGTCCAAAAATATCCGGCATTTTGCCGGGCTCCAGCGCACAAATATCCTCTAGGCGGTCAAAGCTGATCACCAGCGTCGCCCCATCTTCGTTCAACACCGCCCAATGATGCTGGCCCAATGCCTCAAACGCCCCCGAATCCTCACCCATCGCGCAGAGCAGTGCCAGCCAACCCGCCCGGTCAAGCGGTGTGGCGCCAAGTGTTGTTGTATCGTCAGGCTGGGGCATTACGGCAAAAACCAATCATTCAAGCTTGGGCATTCAAACTTGGGCATTCAAACTTGCCTTGTGCCCTCAGTGCCAGTGTGACGTGGCACAAACGGGCAGACAAGGGGGCAAGATGATGTCATCTCAGACCATTTGCAAAACAGTCCGGCGCGATTGTTGCCTGATCCGGCCCTAAACCTAAGGTGCTTGTTTGATCCCATGCTGCCAGATCAGCCGCGCCTCGGCTTCGGTCAAACAGCGCGCCGGGCGCGACAGCATCAGCCGCCCAAACAGGCCGCGCCAGTTTTCCTCTTGCATCAGCTCGGCAAAGCGTTGTTTGCGCCATGTCACGGCCGCTTGGTGCAGCCCCTGCAACACCGGGTCCGCGTGCAAATCAGCCAAAATCGGCGCGCTTTTGGGGGCAATGGCTGCGATCGACCGATCCTCGACCTCGCTAAAATTCCGCTCTACCCAATAGCCCATATCAAAGCTGGACGCATCGCGGTTGGCGCGGCCTCGGTCGCATTTGACCAAATAGCTTTCCATCGCGCCCAAGGCATAATGGTTCAACTGCACCAAGCCATAGTTGTCGCGCCCAAAGGGGGAAAAGATGCGGTTGCGGTGAAATTCGGGCGGCAATTCGCGGCCCGACCCGTCAAACCAGCGTTGGGCCTCGGTGTTGGCCGGGCTGCGCGGGCGGTGAACCCCCAGCTTTTTATAACTGCCGTCATTGCGAAATAAAGTCTTGAACAGCGCCGCACGCCACGGCCAATGCAGCACAGCCGGGGCGGCGCGGGTAAAGCTTTCCGTCACCGGATGATCTTGAAACCCAACCACCCCAGCATTGCCGAACAACCGCCAAGTCAGCGGAATGGCCGTCGCCTCGGACAAGGCCGCAATCAGCGCGGGCAAAGTGTGATCGCCCACATGGATATTCACAAATTCATCAATATCGAAAAACAAAATCCAATCGGCATCCCGAACCAAAGGGTGTTTATCTGCGGCCTTCAGCGCGGCCCATTGCGGCCCTTCCTCATGCGGGCCATCATTGCGGATATGGGTGATCTGCCCCATGGCCTGCAACCTGTCCAGCATCGTATCGGTGCCATCGGTACAGTCATTGGAAAACACCAGAAAATCGGTAAAGCCGCAGGCGCGGTGATGCGCCAGCCATTCCAGCACAAACGCCGCCTCATTGCGCAGGGTCAAAATCGCTAAGGCGCGCATCGGGTCAACCTTTCTTCCAGTTCGGCCAACAAAGGCGCATAGTCGGCGCGCGCCTTCAACGCGTCGATCTTGGCACTATGCCATGCGACCGCGCGCTCGTGCAAACCGTCCAGCACGGCATCCTTCAGCAACCGCGCGCGCCATGTGGCCACCGCCAAATCATAGCGCCGAATGGCCGCGCACGGCACTTGCGCCACATCAAAACGGTCCCAATACTCCGCGTCCATGCTTTGGCCGGTATGGTTCACCCGCCCGCGATCCCGTTTCACCAAAAAGCTGTCACGCGAGCGCAGCGCATAATGGTTGACCTGCGCCACCCGGTAATCGCGCAAGGCCAGCATCGCGTTTATCTTTGGCCCCAACCCCACGCCACCCGGCATCTCTCGGTACAGATCACGGCCCAAATCGGGGCGCGGCACGGGCCCGTGAATGCCAATCCGGTGCATATTCTCCAACCCGCGAAACAGTGATTTGGCATAAATCCCTTGCCGCAAATCCTGCGCCGCCGCCCGGCAAAACTGCGTGCTCACCGGCGCATCGACAAAGTCGCGCCGCCCGTCCGGCCCAAACACCCGCCACGCGACCGATATCACCTCGGCCTGCGGGCTTGCAGCCGCAACCAAGGCGCGCGCCGACCCGTCCCCAACCTTCACCACCAAAAACTCATCCGCATCACAGACATAGATCCAATCCGCCCCGCGCACCTCGTCATAGCGCTGGGCCTGTTTCAACGCCGACCGCTGGATCGAGGTGGCCGCCCAAGGCTTTGTCGCATGATGCCGCGCCAAACCCATTTCTTGCAACCGCAACACCATGCGCGCCGTCACATCCTCGCAATCATTGGTGCAGATCAACAGATGGTCAAACCCCAACGCCTTATGATGCGCGACCCATTCCAACAGAAACGCGCCCTCATTTTTCATCGTGGTGATCACGGTATATCCGCCCATCACCCCCTCGCCATTTCATCTTGGCCCAAATACCTAAACCAGCATCCGCCACCCAAACTGCCCTCGCAAACCATGCCCCTCAATGCTCCGCCTCACCCTTATGCTCGACCGTAAAGAAAAAATCGGGGTCAAGGTCACGCTCGTGCAGGTCCTCGGGAATAACTGCAGGCCCGGCCGAAAACACCGCAGACCCGAAATGCTGCTGCATCCGGCACAAGGCCTCCATGCGCGGCCCTGTCAACTCGGCATAGAAATTCTGATAGTTTTCTGTCTCCAGCAATTCGGAAATCTTGGCGCGGTGGCAGCCCAGCGCATAGTCATGCGCCGCCCGAATATCCGGGTCCGCCATCAACCGATCATATTCCGCGCGCAAGGCCGGGATCATCCGCTGGATAGAGCGGTCTTGCTGCAGATTATGGTTCATCCGAAACCAATAATTCAGCCCTTGGTCGCGGTCGACATGGTTCACCCGGCCCCGATCACGTTTCACCAAGAAACTCTCGGCCGACCGCACGGCATAATGGTTCAAGCTTACCCAATCATAGCCATAGGTGTCCAAGGTCGACCGCCAACCATTGCGAAACATCGTGCGGGGCAGGGGCTTGCCCGACCCGTTCAGCCATTTCACTTGGTCCCACAAATCCGGCACCAACCCTTTGGGCCGATGCACCCCCAGCTTTTTATAAATCTCACTATTGCGAAACAGAGTTTTGAACCCCCAAGCCTGATGCGGTTTGCGGATCACCTCTGGCGCGCAGGCGGTGAATTGGTCCAGCAAAAACCGATCCTCAAACCCATGCACATCATTATTGCCAAACAAACGCCAGGTGAGGCTGATCATATTCGCCTCGCCCATCGCCCTATAAAGCGCGTCCAGTGTGCCATCCCCGATCTTGATATTGATAAACTCATCCACATCCATGCAGATGCCCCAGCCACACTCTTGCATCACAGGCTCGGATTCCGCCGCCTGCAATGCCGCGTGTTGCGGTTTCAAATCGCCGCCGGGCGTGAACGGGTTAACCCTATGCTGCACAATCCCCTTGGCCTGCAATAAATCCAGCATCGTATCGGTGCCATCCGTGCAATCATTGGTATAGATCAAGAAATCATCCACCCCAATCGCACGGTGATAGGCCAACCATTCCAGAATAAACGGCCCTTCGTTTTTCATCGTTGTCACAATCGCCGTGCGCCCCGCGCGGGTCGCAGCCTTTGGGGCGGCCTTCATTTTGGACACAGGCGCGCGCACGGGCTTATGGGCAAAGATACCCTCGGCCATGGCCAGCAACGCCTCATCTTCCACCAAAGATGTCTTGGGGGCCAATTCTGACGCATTGCGCCCCGGCACCTTGATCGCCATGGCACGGTAAAACGGCACGGGTTGGCCTTCGTCCGGGTTGGCATAGGCCACCCGCAGCATCCGCCAAGTGCTTGACAGGCCAGCCTTTTGCGGGGCCACCCCCCAGCGCAGCATCGGCTTGCCAATATCAAACGGCGCGCAGATGTGGTCGCCAAACCGCGCCTCTTGGCTGTTGCGCACGCGCCAAGGGTAAATCCTGCGCCCTGCCAGCAAAATCACGCCTTGGCTCGCTGCAACGCATTGGTCAAACGCGTTCGGCGCACCTGACGCAGGCGCCAAAATATCCGGCACATCCAGCGTCAGCACCGCACGCGCCTCAGCCAAGAACCGCCATTTCACCACCTCATAGATCAACCCTTCGCCCAAAGGCGCGCGCCACGCATCAGGGGCAGGCACGTCCATCCGGTCTTTGCCGGGCGCATCGGGCGCCAGATAGGGGTGGTTTTCGGGGCCAAGCCCCGCCTTGCCCAACGGCACCGGACAATCGAGCAATACCACCCGCATATCGGTTGCCGTGATCGCATGGGCCAGCTTGGTGGCCCAGCGGGCCGGATCAGGGGCAGGCACCCGGTTCACGATCACCGCCCCCGTGGCCCCATGATGGCGCGCGTGATAATCTAACCACGCGGCAACCTGCGCCGGGCTTTCCTCGGTCCTAAAGCCAAACAAGCAATTGCGCCCGGCCAGATAGTCACATTCCGCAACCACCGCCTCCAGCGTGACCCGCCCACCATCGCGGCGCGCCAAAACCACCGGGCCGTCGCCTGCCTCAACCGCGATCAGCGCCGACCCGGACACATCGCGCAAATCCAAAGGCAAGGCGCATCCCGCAACGGGATCAGGCGCAAACCCCTCAATCTTGGTATCATTACCGAAAAACACATGCACACGCGCAGGCGCAACCCGCACGCAGTCCAACAGCAGGCCCAAACCCGCATCTTTCAGCACCCGCGCACCCAAATGGCGGTGGATTACCTGACCCGATGGTCCCAATCTGTCCATGGCATTTTTGCCCATCACTTGCCCCTGACCAAGCAGTCTTGCGCCGCCCTTACCCTTTGCCAATACCATAGGCACAGGCGTTGGGCCAAGCAAACATGCCACCCATTTTTCGCGACACAGGAAAAATAGCCATGATTTCGTCAGACTGTTTCTGTACAAGCATCAATGATAGGCTAGTCTGGCCCCCGAATAACGTTCCAAAACCACGACGACACAGGCAGTAAGGCAGTAAAGAATGGCACGGATACGTGAGGTCGGAACCCTGTGGATCGGCGGCAGCCTAAGTTGGATGGAACAGCTGTGTTTGAAAAGCTTTGTTGACCAAGGCCAGAAAATTACCCTGTTTTCGTATGAGGAAATCCCCAATGTCCCCGCAGGCGTAATCCGCCGCGATGGGCGCGAAATCCTCGATACCGATGACTTTATCAAATATGAAAAAAAGGACAGCTTTGCGCTGTTTGCCGATTATTTCCGCATCCATATGATCCAGCAAAACCCCGGCATGATCTGGGTCGATACCGATGTTTATTGCCACCGGCCCATGGATTATGACAGCGACTATGTGCTGGGGTATGAATTGCCGGGTGTGAAACGGGTGAACAACGCCGTTCTGGGCCTGCCCGTGGGCAGCCCGATCTTGGATGACATGCTCGGTTTTATGGAAAACCGCCACGCCATCCCGCCGTTTTTGAAACCATCCCAGCAAGAAGAATACCGCGCCGCCGCCGCCGCAGGCACGCCCGTCCATGTCAGCCAACAGCCTTGGGGCGTTTGGGGGCCGCTGATGGTCACCCATTTCGCCCATAAACACCGGATTTTGGACCAAGTGCAGCCTTTGGACGCCTTCTATCCCATCCCTTTCCCGGACCGTCTGAAATTCCTGCGCCGCACGGCGGTGGTGCATGGGCTTTTGTCGCCCGAAACCACCGCGCTGCACCTCTGGGCGTCCAACAAGCGAGAATTGGGCCTGCGCCACGGTGGCTTGCCGCCCGATAACAGCTATATGGCCGATTTGCTGGTGCGCCATGACATTCACCCCGAATCCGCGCCGATCAAAGGCCGGGGGCGGCATGTGTTTGATGCCGGTTTGGTCAGCGATGTGGCCTTGGAAACCGTGGGGCGCTTTGCCGATATCGGCGGCAACGCGCAGTCCATCGCGCTGGCTGCTTGGGGCAAATGGCAATGCAGCATCGACCTGATCGATATCGACCACAAAGGCCGCTGGCTGGACACGCCATCGGCTTGGGTCGCACCTTACCGCCAGTACCTGACCGATCACGGCGTCCCGTTTGACCAGATCCGGGTCGTGGCAAAGGCCGAAGACCTGCTGCAAGCCCAGTTCGTTACCAACCTGATTGGCTTTGGCGATGTCAATAAAATCAAGTTTTTGTCCGATGTGCTGGACGGATGTTTGGCCCCTGCAGGGTGTTTGATGTCAGACATCCGCAAAGGCTCGGGCGGCTATCCGTTTTTCAAACAGCGCGGCACACTGGCGCAAATCAACACCCGCAACGATGGTGGCATCGAAATTCACCGCGTGCTGCTAACCGCGTCCGGCATGCGCGAACCGGCCGAGGTTGCGCAGGATGACCAAAGCTGGGCAGAGATTGCCACAGGCCTTGCAGGCAGCGACGGGTTTTACCGCGAGAGTGATGAACATGCGATGTTGTTCATCAAACGCTCCGACACTTTGGTCGTGACCTTTGACAACCTTGATATCGCTATGGAAAAGCGCGAAGACAAGCGCCCTTGGGGCTTTGCCTTCATCGAAAAGCAAGGCTGGTCGATGCTGGGCGTAACGGCAGCGGGCTGGACATGGTTTCGTGATCCGTGGGTGTACCAGCAGTTTGATGATCTAAAGAAACAAGGCTTTTTCAAAGGGTTCAAACGCGTGGTGTTTTACGGCGCGTCGATGGGCGGCTACGGCGCTTGCGCCTTTGCAGCGGCCTGTCCGGGGGCGGATGTGCTGGCCATTTCACCGCAATCGACCTTGGACAAAACCTTGGTCCCGTTCGAGTCGCGCTATAAAACCGCATGGCACCGGGATTTTTCAGGCAAATACGGTGACGCGGCCAAAGTATCGAAATCCGCCGCACGCGTGACCCTGATCTATGACCCGTATGAACCTTTGGACAGCGGCCATGTCGACCGCTTTACCGCCAAAAACGTGGTGAAACTGCGCGCGCCGTTGTTGGGGCATCGTTTGGGGTCCAGCTTGCATCAAATGGGGATATTGTCGTCGATCACGCTGGGCGCGTTGAACGGTACGCTGACAGAGGCCGAGTTTTACCAAAAGCTCCGCGCCCGCAAAACCTTTGCCCGCTATCAAAAAGAACTGTTCAAACGCGCGCTGGACAAAGGCCACCCCGAGCTTGCCCGCAAGATGGGCCGCTGGGTGCTGACCCACGGCGGCAACCGCCATATCCGCAAGGCGATGGAAGGCATGTAGCCAAGCGCCGATCTATCCCGCATTTTACCATAGGGTGCGGGATGCCCGCGTCGGGCGACACTGACCACTATGTGCCGCATTGGCCAAAGCCCAAAATCACTTGCGTGCAACCACCCCAAAAGGCGTTTCGCAGGTGCCGCCGTCACCGCACAAGGGCAGGGTGCGTCCGCATTAAAATTCGGTTAACAAAAAGATAATTGTATAGCGTTTTCAACGGCTTGTAGAAATGTTCGCGCGCGATTCTCCCGCCGGATTCGCACCCGGCGGGAGAGGCGATTTTTAGAAAAACGCCTGCAAGCCCGTGACCGCCCGGCCCAAAATCAAGGCATGAACATCATGGGTGCCTTCATACGTGTTGACCGTTTCAAGGTTCACCATATGGCGCATAATCTGGTAATCCTCTTGGATCCCGTTCCCGCCATGCATGTCCCTTGAATGGCGGGCAATTTCCAGCGCTTTGCCGCAATTGTTCCGCTTGACGATAGAGATCATTTCGGGTGCCGCATTCGCCTCATCAAGCAGCCGTCCGACCCGCAAGCTGGCCTGCATTCCAAGGCTGATATCGGTCATCATATTGGCCAGCTTCAGCTGATAAAGCTGGGTCTGGGCAAGCGGTTTATTGAACTGCTTGCGATCCAATCCATATTGCCGGGCCGCATGCATACAAAATTCCGCCGCCCCCAAAACGCCCCAGGAAATGCCATAACGGGCGCGGTTAAGGCAGCCAAACGGCCCCTTCAGCCCTTCCACATGCGGCAGCAAGGCATCCTCACCCACTTCCACATCTTTCATCACAATTTCACCGGTAATCGAGGCGCGAAGCGACAGCTTGCCCCCAATCTTCGGCGCCGAAAGCCCCTTCATGCCCTTTTCCAACACAAAGCCCCGGATCTTGCCGCCATGCGCGTCCGATTTGGCCCAGATCACGAAAACATCCGCGATAGGAGAGTTGGAAATCCACATCTTGGCGCCGTTCAAAACGTAACCATTGGCGGTTTTCTTGGCGACGGTTTTCATTCCTGCAGGGTCTGATCCGGCATCAGGCTCGGTCAGGCCAAAGCAGCCGATAAACTCACCCGATGCGAGTTTTGGCAGGAACTTCTTGCGCTGATCTTCGGACCCGTAGGCATAGATCGGATACATCACCAAGCTGGACTGAACCGACATCATCGACCGATAGCCCGAATCCACCCGCTCCACTTCACGCGCGACCAAACCATATGCCACATAAGACGCGCCAATCCCGCCGTATTCTTCTGGCACCGTTACACCCAGCAACCCCATTTCGCCCATTTCGCGAAAGATCCCCGGATCGGTGCTTTCCTCCCGGTAGGCCTTCGTCACGCGCGGTTGCAGCTTTTCTTGGGCATAGGCGCGGGCCGCATCGCGCAGCATCCGCTCTTCTTCGGTCAACTGGTCGTCCAGCCGGAAGGGGTCTTCCCAATCGAAACGGCCCAGATCGGGGGCATCTTTGGCTTTCAGATGTGGCTTGTCCATCGCGCGGCTCCTGTTCATCACGGTTGCCTCGTAATTACCCGCAAAACCGCCTGGGTTCAAATGAATAAGCTTTGCAAGTTCATGAGCATTGCGCATAAACTTGGCCCCATGCGCCACGCCTATACCCCGACCTTGCCTGAACTTCAGGCCTTTGTCCAAGCCGCCCGCACCGGCACGGCGACCCGTGCGGCCGCTGCCCTTGGGCTGACGCAAAGTGCGATCAGCCGGGCATTGACGACGCTTGAGGCGCGGCTGGGCGTGGCGCTGTTTCACCGCATCCGCCAACGATTGGTGCTGTCTGATGCAGGCCGCGCGCTGTTGCCCGAGGCCGAGCGGATGCTGGCCGATCTGGACCGCGCAGCGCTGACTGTCATGTCTTTTGGCGGGCACCGCGCCGTGTTGCGGCTGGCGGTTTTACCAACTTTTGCAGCCCTTTGGCTGATCCCGCGCTTATCGCATTTCGCGGCGCTTGCCCCCGAAGTGACCTTCGATTTGACCGCCACGCTGACGCCTTTGGATTTTGAGCGTGATCCAAGAGATGTGGCCATCATCCGTGCGCAAGGCCCTTTGCGCGGCGCTGAAATGGATATTTTGGCCGATGAATGCCTCGTTGTGGTGGCGGCCCCCGCGCTATTGCCAAAGGCAGGGATGCTCGACGATGCCTATCTGGCGCGTCTGCCACTGTTGCAGCAAGCCACGCGACCCAACCTTTGGCTGGATTGGTTTTTGAATGCGGGGTTGGACCCGATCACCATTCTGCGCGGCGCGCGGTTTGAACAATTCGGCATGGTTTTGGCTGCGGCGAGGGCTGGTTTGGGCCTTGCCTTGGTGCCAGAGGTGTTTGTGGCCCCCGATTTGGCGGCGGGCGCGCTGCGACTGGCCTCTGCTCGGTCGATGACCTCTGACACGCCCTATGCGCTGACCTTTCCGCAGCGCAGCCTTGAAATTGCGGCCTTTCGTCAGTTTCGGACCTGGATTTTAGCCAATGCCGCTCATGGAAATGCGCAAGACAAGTCACTGCTTTAGCTTGACCCCGCACGCGCAGGTTGGTTTGGTGCCATTAAAGCAGGGGGCAAATGTGACCGCAATTCCAACTAGTATTGAGGCGACCGAGGCGATGCTGGCGGGGCAAGGCTATATCAGTGCGCGGGCGCTTTCGACCGTGGTTTTTTTGGCCCTGAAACTGGGGCGGCCCTTGCTGTTGGAAGGTGAGGCAGGCGTGGGCAAGACTGAGATTGCCAAGGTGATTGCCGCAGGCCTGGGCCGCCGTTTGATTCGGCTGCAATGCTATGAAGGGCTGGATGCGGCACAAGCCGTGGCCGATTGGAACTTTGCAGCCCAAATGATCGCCATTCGCACGGCCGAGGCAGGCGGGAATGCCGACCGTGATGCGCTGCGGGCGGAACTTTTCACCCAAGACTATCTGATTGAACGCCCACTGCTGGCCGCCATGCGCCCCCAACCCGGTGGCGCGCCCGTTTTGCTGATTGATGAACTGGACCGCACCGATGCCCCGTTTGAGGCGTTCTTGCTTGAGGCCTTGTCTGATTTCCAGGTCACCATCCCCGAACTTGGCACCATCACCGCGCCCGAACCGCCCATTGTGATCGTCACCTCAAACCGCACGCGTGAGGTGCATGACGCGCTCAAGCGCCGCTGCCTTTATCATTGGGTCGACTACCCCGATGCTGGCCGCGAACTCGCCATCCTCGCCGCCCGAGTGCCGGAGGCGAGTGCGACGCTAAGCCAAGAGATTGTGGCCTTTGTCCAACGCCTTCGTGGAGAGGATTTGTTTAAAAAACCCGGTGTGGCTGAAACCATCGATTGGGCCAAATGTTTGCTGGCACTGGATGCCATCACGCTGACACCCGAGGTGATCTCGGACACGTTGGGCGCTATTTTAAAATACCAAGATGACATTCAAAAAATCCAAGGGTCAGAGGCGAAAAAACTACTTGATGATATCCGCAAAGAACCGCTGCTAAAGTGACCCTTCTTTTTCTGTTCAAAAATATCCCGGGGGGTGCGGGGGGCTGGCCCCCCGCCTTTAGGCTTGGTGCGGGGGGCTGGCCCCCCG